>JAIBFE010000307.1 GCA_019459705.1 Thiobacillus sp.
GCCGAGCCGCGACCTGATCGCCGACTCGGTCGAGTACATGGTCAACGCGCACTGCGCCGACGCGCTGGTGTGCATTTCCAACTGCGACAAGATCACCCCCGGCATGCTGAACGCCGCGCTGCGTCTGAACATCCCGACGGTGTTCGTCTCCGGCGGACCGATGGAAGCGGGCAAGGTGGTGTGGGAATCCAAGACCATCAAGCTCGACCTGGTCGACGCCATGGTGTCGGCGGCCGATGCCAAGTTCAGCGACGAGAAGGTCGAACAGCTCGAGCGCTCGGCCTGCCCGACCTGCGGCTCGTGTTCCGGCATGTTCACTGCCAACTCGATGAATTGCCTGACCGAGGCGCTGGGCCTCTCGCTGCCGGGCAACGGCTCGCTGCTGGCGACCCACGCCGACCGCAGGAATCTGTTCCTTGCCGCCGGCCGCCTGATCGTCAGGAACGCCCGCCGCTATTACGAGGATGGCGACACCACCGTGCTGCCGCGCGCGATCGCCAGCTTCGACGCGTTCGAGAACGCCATCGCGCTCGACATCGCGATGGGCGGCTCGACCAACACCGTGCTGCACCTGCTGGCCGCCGCACATGAAGCTGGCGTCGATTTCACCATGGCCGACATCGACCGCATGAGCCGTCGCGTGCCGCACCTGTCGAAGGTCGCACCGTCGATCCAGACCTACCACATGGAAGACGTGCATCGCGCCGGCGGCGTGATGGCGATCCTCGGCGAACTCGAGCGCGGCGGTCTGGTGCATCGCGATGTGCCGACCGTGCTGACGAAGACGCTGGGCGAGCAGATCGACGTTTACGACATCCGCCGCACCACGGACAAGGACGTGAAGGACTACTTCCGCGCCGCGCCCGGCGGCGTGCCGACGCAGACCGCGTTCTCGCAGGATCGCCGCTTCGCCAGGCTCGATGACGACCGCGTCAATGGCTGCATCCACGACATCGAGCATGCCTACTCGAAGGATGGCGGCCTCGCGGTGCTGTACGGCAACCTCGCCGAGGACGGCTGCATCGTCAAGACCGCGGGCGTCGACGAAAGCATCTGGATATTCTCGGGACCCGCGCGCGTGTTCGAATCGCAGGACGCCGCAGTTGAGGCGATCCTCGGCGACAAGATCGTCGCCGGCGACGTCGTCGTGATCCGCTACGAGGGCCCGCGCGGCGGCCCCGGTATGCAGGAAATGCTGTACCCGACCTCGTACCTGAAATCCAAGGGCCTCGGCAAGGCCTGCGCCTTGATCACCGACGGCCGCTTCTCCGGCGGCACCTCGGGCCTCTCGATCGGCCATGCCAGCCCTGAGGCGGCGGAAGGCGGCAGCATCGGCCTGGTCGAGGAGGGCGACCTCATCGACATCGACATTCCCAAGCGCACGATCAATGTGCGCCTCAGCGCCGCCGAGTTCGAACGCCGCCGCGCCGCGATGGACGCCAAGGGCGCGCAGGCATGGAAACCAGTCAACCGTGCGCGCGAGGTCTCGCCTGCGCTGCGCGCCTATGCGGCGATGGCGACCTCGGCCGCCTTCGGGGCGGTGCGCGACGTCAGCCTGGTCGAACACCCGACCGAGGCGCAGATGCATGCCGACCCGCTGGCGCGCTTCGCCATTCCCGGCCAGCTGAGCTTCAGAATTGGAGCAGGCGGCCTGACCTACGCCGACATCGACAACCACGGCGGACGGGCGACGATTTGTCTGCAGGGCGCGCACGTGGTCAGCTTCCGCCCCAAATCGCAGCACACGCCGGTGGTGTGGGTGTCCGACGCGGCCAAGTTCGCGCCGGGCAAATCGATCCGCGGTGGCGCGCCGGTGTGCTGGCCGTGGTTCGGCGCGCATGACGCCGAATCCGGCTACCCCGCGCACGGCTTTGCGCGCACCGTGCCGTGGAGCGTGACCGGCAGCCGCAAGCGCAACGACGCCAGGACCGAGATCACCCTGCAACTGGTGGAGAACGAGCAGACCCGCGCGCAGTGGCCACATGCCACGCGGCTGACGCTGACCGTGATCGTCGGCGACAAGCTCGAGATGCATCTGGCCACCACCAATACGGGCGACGCGCCGGTGAAGATCGGCGAAGCGCTGCACACCTATCTGCAGATCAGCGACATCGGTGAAGTGAGCGTGGCGGGCCTGGAAGGCTGCGACTACCACGACAAGGTCGATAACTTCGCGCGCAAGACGCAGCGCGGCGACATCGGCTTCGACGGCGAGGTCGACCGGGTCTACGTCAACACGCCGGCTGACTGCGTGATCGTCGACAAAGGCCTCAAGCGCCGCATCCGCATCGCCAAGACCGGCTCGCAGTCCACCATCGTGTGGACGCCGTGGACCGAGAAGGCCGAGAAGATGGGCGACATGGGCCGCGGCAAGTCGGGCGCCGGCTGGCGTGAAATGGTCTGCGTCGAATCGGCCAATGCGATGGACAACGTCGTCACCGTGGCGCCGGGCGAGACCCACACGCTGGTCGTGACCTACAGCGTCGAACCGCTGTAATCGAAGGGAGATCGACATGCGCGTGATTCTGGTGGCCAACCCCAAGGGCGGCAGCGGCAAGACGACGATGTCGACCAATCTGGCGGGTTATCTGGCCTCAAAGGGGCGTGGCGTGGCCTTGCTCGACCTGGACCGGCAGAAGTCGGCCACCCACTGGCTGGCGATGCGCGACATGGCATTGCCGGACATCGAACTGCTGCGCGAGGGGCAGAAGGAAGACACGGACTGGCTGGTGATCGATTCACCCGCGGGCTTGCACGGCAAGAATCTGGAGCGTGCGCTGAAGCTGGCCCACAAGGTGGTGGTGCCGATCGCGCCGTCCTTGTTCGACATTCGCGCCAGCCAGGATTTTCTTGCCGCACTGCATGCCGAAAAGGCGGTGCGCAAGGGTCATGCCTTCGTCGGCGTGGTCGGCATGCGCGTCGACCCGCGGACGCGCGCCGGAGTGACGCTGGAGCAATTCATGGAACAGCAGGACCTGCCGGTGCTGGCATTCCTGCGCAACACCCAGCATTACGTCAATGCCGCCTTCGAGGGCAAGAGCCTGTTCGACCTGCCGCACCATATTGCCGAGCGCGATATCGAGCAGTGGCAGCGCTTGATTGAATGGCTGGAAGCCTGACCGTCTGATTCCCTCTGTCCCGCGAGCGGGACAGAGGGCGAACGGGCGCTGTGCGCGCCCAAACCGTTTAATGCGTGGTCGGCTTCATCAGATTGACCACCTGCGGCTTCACTACGCTTTTGGTCGACGAACACGAGCCGTCTTCCTGCACGCCCAGCTGACGCTCGGCTTCGGTCAGCAGGTTGATTACGTCCACGTAGAACTTGTCGTTCGCCATCAGGCGCGCGGTGCGGCCGCCCTCGTTGGTGGCGAGCACGTCGGCGCCGTTGTTGATCAGCCATTCCACCACCGGGGCGTCGCCGCCGCCGGCGGCCAGCATCAGCGGCGTGATGCCGAAGAAGATGCGATCGTCGAGCGAGGCGCCCGCCTCGTGCAGGATTTCGATGACCTCGACGTAGCCGCGCTCGGTCTCGCCGTTGTAAGCGGCCTTCGCCACAGCGGTCCAGCCTTGCGGCGACTTGACGTTGACGTCGGCGCCGGCGGCGATCAGCACCCGCACCGCTGCGACGTGGCCGCCGTGGGCGGCGTGCATCAGCGCGGTTTCGCCGGCCTCGTCGGCAGCAGCGTGGTTGGCGCCGGCTTCAAGCAATTTCTTGATCTGTGCGGCATCGCCCGACTGGGCGGCGGCGAATAATTCCTGGGACATGGGGTGCTCCTGCGTTTTGTTCGATTGGCAGCAAGCGTACAATTGTTGACCAATTTAATCAACTATTAGGCCTGCACCATGCCGAATCGTCTCGCCACCGAACCCAGTCCCTATCTGCTGCAGCACGCCGACAACCCGGTCGATTGGTACCCCTGGGGCGCAGACGCGCTGGAAAAAGCGCGCCGCGAGGACAAACCCATCCTGCTGTCGATCGGCTATTCGGCCTGTCACTGGTGCCACGTGATGGCGCACGACTGCTTCGAGGATGAAGAGGTCGCTGCAGTGATGAACCGGCTGTTCGTGAATATAAAAGTCGACCGCGAGGAGCGTCCCGACCTCGACCAGATCTACCAGGCCGCGCACCAACTGCTGACGCAGCGCGGCGGCGGCTGGCCGCTGACAGTGTTTCTGACGCCCGACCAGACGCCGTTTTTCGCCGGCACCTATTTCCCCAAGACGTCGCGCTACCAGCTGCCGGGCTTCATCGACCTGATGGAAAACGTGGCGCGCGCCTGGCACGAGCGACGCGGCGAAGTGCTGGCGCAGAACGCGGCGGTGAGCGACGCGCTGGCGCAGCAGCAGCCGGCGCCAGGCGGGCAGCTCACCTTGACTGACGCACCGCTCGCCGAAGCCGTGCGCGATCTGGCGCAGGTCTTCGATCCGGTGTGGGGAGGATTCTCGCGCGCCCCCAAGTTCCCGCGTCCGGGCGAGCTGTTCTTCCTGCTGCGCCAGGCGCAGAGCGGTAATGCACAGGCGCGCGACATGGCGCTGTTCTCGCTGAGGAAAATGGCGTCGGGTGGCGTGGTCGATCAGCTCGGCGGCGGTTTCTGCCGCTATTCGGTTGACGAGCAGTGGGCGATCCCTCACTTTGAAAAGATGCTCTACGACAACGGCCCGCTGCTGCATCTGTATGCCGATTCCTGGGCGCTGAGCGGCGAGACATTGTTCAAGGATACCGCTGAGGGCATCGTCGACTGGTTGTTGCGCGAGATGCGCGCGCCGGCAGGCGGTTTCTATTCCGCGCTCGACGCGGATAGCGAAGGCCACGAGGGCAAGTTCTATGTGTGGACGCCGGACGAAGCGCGCGCGCAACTCTCCGCCGAGGAATACGCCGTGGCGGCGCCGGTGTACGGCTTCGACCTGCCACCGAATTTCGAAAATGCCAGCTGGAATCCTGTTCTCGCGCGGCCGTTGAATGACGTCGCGGCCGAATTGGGGTTGTCCGCCGACGCTGCGGCAGCGCGCCTTGCGAGTGCGCGCGCCAAGTTGTTTACCGCGCGCGAAACCCGGGTGCGCCCCGGGCGCGACGACAAGCAGCTCACCAGCTGGAATGCGTTGATGATCGGAGGGCTGGCACACGCCGGCCGGGTGATGAATCGCCCGGACTGGATCGCCGAGGCGCAGGCCGCGATCGATTTCCTGCGCGCAAGCCTGTGGCGCGACGGGCGCCTGTTCGCCAGCTACAAGCACGGCGAAGCGCGCCTCAATGCCTACCTCGACGACTACGCCTTCCTGCTCGATGCCCTGCTGGAAACGTTGCAGGCCGGCTACCGCGAACAGGACATGGCGTGGGCGCGCGAACTCGCCGACGCGCTGCTGACGCATTTCGAGGACTCGGGTCAGGGCGGCTTTTTCTTCACCAGCCACGACCACGAAGCGCTCCTTTCCCGGCCCAAGCCCGGCTACGATAACGCCACGCCGTCGGGCAACGGCGTCGCTGCGTTCGCGTTGCAGCGGCTCGGCCACCTCCTGGGCGAAGCGCGCTATCTCGACGCCAGCACGCGCTGCCTGCATTTGTTCCAGGCGCATCTGACCCAGCAGCCGATTGCCTATCCTACATTGCTGGCCGTGCTGGACGAGGCACTGGTGCCGCCGCGCGTGATCCTGTTGCGCGGCCCGGCAGCGGCGCTCGGGGAATGGACCGTGGCGTTGGCGCCGAAGCTCGCCGCGCGTGACCTGCTGCTGGCTCTCCCCAACGGACTGGAATTGCCCGCCGCACTGGCCAAGCCCGGCTCCGACCATCCGGTCGCCTGGATCTGCAGCGGCACCGCGTGCCAGCCACCGCTCACCGATCTGACTGCCCTTGTCGCATAAGGGTTTATCAGCATTTGCTATTAGGAACCCGCCGTCGCGCCTGCTATCAAACAATCAGTCTGTTTGTCATCAGGAGCCATCATGAGCACACATACTCAAGATTCTGTTTTCCACCCGCAGGCGGCCCGCATGAATCTGCCGGGCATCCGCAACGTGACGTTCGAGCAGCCTTTTCACTGGCTGCGCGACGGTGCAAAGGACATGCTCAAGGCGTGGCCGCTGAGCCTGTTCTACGGCATCGTGTTTGCGCTGCTGGGCTACGGTCTGGTGCACGGTGCGTGGGTCAAGCCGCATCTGGCGATGGCGTTGACCTCGGGCTTCATCTTTGTTGCACCGCTGCTGGCGACGGTGTTTTATTGCGTAAGCCACCGGCTGGAACATCACCACAAACTGCCCAATCTGTGGGTTCCCCTGATTTCGTGGCGCGCCAACCCGGCTTCGCTGGGGTTGTTCGCCCTGATGCTGGTGTTCGTGCTGTCGGTGTGGGAGCGCATTTCGGCGATTCTGGTCGGCCTGTTTCTCAGCGGCTCGGGCATCGGCAGCCTCGCCGATCTGTTGAACGTCAGCGCGGTGCAGCAACACACCGATTTCGTCCTCGCCTATCTGGCCTTCGGCGGCGTGCTGGCGCTGATGGTGTTCAGCCTGTCGGTGGTGTCGTTGCCGATGTTGCTGCATCGCAAGGTCGATTTCGCCACGGCGCTGGTGACCAGCTTCATGGCGACCAAACTCAACTTCGCAGTGATGCTGCTGTGGGGCGTGATGATTGCCGGCTTGATCGCGGTCGGCATGGCAACCGATTTCATTGCCATGGCCGTGATCTTCCCCTGGCTGGGCCACGCCAGCTGGCATGCCTATCGCGAACTGGTAGAACGGGAGTAGCAAGCCAAATCATTGTTTACCAAAATTGGTAGCAAACAACCAGGCGCGCGTCTTGCGTGGGGGGGATTTTCCCTTAATATGGCAAGCGCGATGCTGTAGTGCGCGCCCAACCCGACCTCGACGGAGATTGTACTGATGAAAAAATTGATGATGTTTGCCGCCTCAGCAGCGTTGCTGCTGTCCGGCGCGGCTTCCGCCGACCAGACGCTGGCCCAGAAAAACGCCTGCATGTCCTGTCACGGCGTCGACAAGAAAATCGTTGGCCCGGCCTTCAAGGATGTGGCAAAAAAATACGCCGGTGACAAGGAAGCGCACGCCAGGCTGGTTGCCAAGGTGAAAACCGGCGGCAAGGGCGTCTGGGGTCAGATTCCGATGCCGCCGAGCCCGCAGGTCAAGCCGGAAGATGCCGGCAAGATCATCGACTGGGTGCTGAGCCTGAAATAATCCAGCGCTGCTTCATGACTGACACAAGGCCGACGTTCGCGTCGGCCTTGTGTTTTCTGGTCTCCGGGAAAGCAGGGCACAGCAGCCTTTGTGGTATAAATCGCGCGTTTCAGTTTGATTACGGGGAAGACCGAGATGACGGGTCACACGCTGGGTTGGGTGGTGGTTGCGGCGGCGCTGGTTGCAGGATGCGGCGACAAGCCGCAGCAGAATGGCGACAATCAGGTGGTATTGATCGGCCAGGTTTCCCCGCTCACCGGCCCGCAGGCGCATCTGGGCAAGGACAACGAGAACGGGGCCCGCCTGGCGCTGGACGAAATCAACGCCGCCGGCCTCACGCTGGGCGGCAAGAAAGTCGTGCTCGAACTGAAGAGCGAGGACGACGCGGCCGACCCCAAAACGGCCACGACGGTGGCGCAAAAACTGGTCGACGAAGGTGTGATCGGCGTCATTGGCCACCTCAATTCGGGCGCCACCATCCCGGCCTCCAAGATCTATTCCGACAACGCCATCCCGCAGATTTCCCCCTCGGCCACCGCGGTGGCCTACACGGCATCCGGCTTCAAGACGGCGTACCGGGTGATGACCAACGATGCGCAGCAGGGCAGCGTGCTGGGGAATTACGCGGTGACCAAACTGGGCGCGAAAAAAATCGCCATCATCGATGACCGTACCGCCTACGGGCAGGGGCTGGCCGACGAAGTGGAGAAGGCGGCCAAGGCGGCGGGCGGCGAAGTGGTGGCACGCGAATACACGTCCGACCGTTCGACCGACTTCATGGCGATCCTCACCTCGATCAAGGGCAAGGCGCCCGACCTGGTGTTCTTCGGCGGAATGGATCCGCAGGCCGCGCCCATGATCAAGCAGATGAAGCAGCTCGGCATGCAGGCGAAGTTCCTCGGCGGCGACGGCGCGCAGACGCCCAAGCTGATCGAACTGGCCGGCGCCGACGCCGAGGGCGCGCTGGCGTCCAACCCCGGTCTGCCGCTCGACGCGATGCCGGGCGGCAGCGCGTTCAAGGCCAAGTTCGAAGCAAAATACGGCAAGATCCAGAACTATTCCCCCTACGCCTACGACGCCATGCATGTGATGATCGACGCCATGAAGCGCGCCGACTCCAGCGACCCCGCCAAGTACCTTGCCGAACTCCCCAAGACCGATTATCAGGGGGTGACCGGACGCATTCGTTTCGATGCCAGGGGCGACATCACCGGCGGCGCAGTCACGCTGTACCAGGTGAAGGACGGTAAATGGCAGACACTCGAAACCGTGCAAAGCGGCAAATAAGCTGAGCTGAATTCAACCGGGTTGGCGCACGCGCGCATCGATGGACATCTTCCTGCAACAACTCATCAACGGCCTGGTGCTGGGCAGCGTGTATGCCCTGGTGGCGCTGGGCTACACCATGGTGTACGGCATCCTCGAACTCATCAATTTCGCCCATGGCGAAATCACCATGATGGGCGCGATGGTTTCACTGGCGGTGATCGGTGCGCTGGCGCTGGCCGCGCCCGGACTGCCGGGCGTGCTGATCCTGGGGGCGGGGCTGGCGGTGGCGATTCCGGTGTGCATGGCGCTGGGCCTGCTGATCGAGCGCGTCGCCTACCGGCCGCTGCGGCATGCGCCGCGCCTGGCGCCGCTGATCACGGCCATCGGCGTGTCGATCATCCTGCAGAACATCGCCATGCTGATCTGGGGCAAGCAGTACATTCCCTTTCCCGCCATCCTGCCGCAGGGCCGGCACGAGATTCTGGGCGCGAGCATCAGCGACACACAGATTGCCATCCTCGTGCTGGCCGTGCTCATCATGCTGACGCTGATCCTGGTGGTGCAGAAAACCCGGCTCGGCCGCGCCATGCGCGCTACCGCGCAGTCGCGGCAGGTGGCGAGCCTGATGGGGGTGGACGTGAACCGGGTGATCGCGTCGACCTTCGTGATCGGCTCGGCGCTGGCGGCAGTGGCAGGTGTGATGGTGAGCGCCTACTACGGCCTGGCACATTACTACATGGGCTTCCTGCTCGGCCTCAAGGCTTTCTCGGCGGCGGTGCTGGGCGGCATCGGCAATCTGGGCGGCGCGATGCTGGGCGGCCTGTTGCTGGGGCTGATCGAATCGTTCGGCGCGGGCTACATCGGCGACCTGACCGGCGGCTTCCTCGGCAGCCACTATCAGGACGTGTTCGCGTTTTTCGTGCTGATCGCGGTGCTGGTGTTCCGCCCGTCGGGCTTGCTGGGAGCGCGCGTTGTCGAGCGTGCCTAAGTTGAACAAGCCCCAGCCGCGCTGGCTCGTTTTCGGATTGCTGGCGCTGGGGCTGGCGCTGCTGCCGTTTCTGGTGGATGCGGGATTGGGACGTTCCTGGGTACGGCTGCTTGATCTGGCGCTGCTGTATGTGATGCTGGCGCTGGGGCTCAACATCGTCGTCGGCTACGCTGGCCTGCTCGACCTCGGCTACGTCGCGTTTTATGCCCTGGGGGCCTACGTCTACGCCTGGCTTGCCAGTCCGCATTTCGGTCTGCACCTGCCGTTCTGGGCAATCCTGCCGCTGGGCGCGGCCCTGGCCGGGCTGTTCGGTGTGCTGCTGGGGACGCCCACCCTGCGCCTGCGCGGCGATTATCTCGCCATCGTCACGCTGGGCTTCGGCGAAATCATCCGCATTTTCATGAACAACCTGAATGCGCCGGTCAACCTCACCAACGGCCCGCAGGGCATCAACCTGATCGACCCGGTGCGCCTCGGCGAATTCAGCCTGAGCCAGCCGCATGCGCTCTTCGGCTACACCTTCACCGGCGTCCACCTCACTTATTACCTGTTCCTGCTGCTGGTGCTGGCCGTGATCTTCATTTCGATGCGGCTGGAGGATTCGCGCATCGGGCGTGCCTGGGTGGCGATCCGCGAGGACGAGATCGCCGCCGCCGCGACCGGCATCAACACGCGCAACCTCAAGCTCCTGGCGTTCGCCATGGGCGCCACCTTCGGCGGCCTGGCGGGCGGACTGTTCGCCAGCTTCCAGGGCTTCATCAGCCCCGAATCGTTCAATCTCATGGAGTCGATCATGATCCTGTGCATGATCGTGCTCGGCGGCATGGGGCATATTCCCGGCGTGATTTTCGGCGCCGTGGTGCTGACGCTCCTGCCCGAGGCGCTGCGCTATACCGGTGACTGGCAGCGCACCCTGTTCGGCCAGATCTACATCGACCCGGCCGACCTGCGCATGCTGCTGTTCGGTGTGGCACTGGTCGCGGTGATGCTGTACCGCCCCGCCGGAATGATTCCCTCGGCACGCCGTCGCCAGGAATTCGCCGACGCCAAGGGATGAGCGTACCAAAGGTAGGCAATCTCCCATCGAGCAAGCTCGATGCAGAATTGACACCGCTGCTGACCGTTTCCGGCGTGAGCAAGGCGTTTGGCGGCTTGCAGGCGTTATCCGATATTTCGCTGCAGGTAAATTCTGGCGAAATTTTCGGTCTGATCGGTCCCAACGGCGCGGGCAAGACCACGTTATTCAACGCGCTGACCGGTCTCTATTCGATCGACCGCGGCGAGGTTCGTCTCGGCAGCACGCGCCTGGATGGGCGCAAGCCGCACCAGGTGCTGCAGGCGGGACTGGCGCGCACCTTCCAGAACATCCGCCTGTTTGCCGAAATGACCGCGCTCGAAAACGTGCTGGTCGGACGCCATGCGCGCACCGCCAGCGGCGTTGTCGGCGCGGTGCTGCGCCTGCCTGCCACGCGCCGCGAGGAAGCCGATTCGCGCGAGCGCGCCCATGCCCTGCTGCGTCGCATGGGCCTCGCCCAGCACGCCAATCGCCTGGCCAAGAACCTGCCTTATGGCGATCAGCGGCGACTCGAGATCGCCCGTGCGCTGGCGTCCGAACCGACGCTGCTGGCGCTCGACGAGCCCGCCGCCGGGATGAATCCGGCCGAGCGCGCAGCGCTGCGCGAGCTGCTGCTGCAGCTTCAGGCCGACGGGCTGACGCTGCTCTTGATCGAACACGACGTGAAGCTGGTGATGGGGCTGTGCACCCGGCTGGCCGTGCTCGATTACGGCGTGAAAATCGCCGAGGGCACCCCCGATACGGTCAGCCGCGATCCCAAGGTGATCGCGGCCTATCTGGGGGACGAGGCGCTATGAGCGCGCTGCTCTCCGTCAGCCAGCTGTCGGTGGCCTACGGCGGCATCCAGGCAGTGCGCGAACTCAGCCTGGAGGTTGCGCCGGGCGAAATGACCTGCCTCATCGGTGCCAACGGCGCAGGCAAGACCACCACTCTCAAAGCCATCAGCGGCTTGATCGCGCCGCAGTCGGGCAGCGTGCAGTTCGACGGGCAAGCGCTCACCCGGCTGCCTGCGCACGAAGTGGCACGGCGCGGGCTCGCTCTGGTGCCCGAGGGACGCGGCGTATTTCCGCGCATGTCGGTGGTCGAGAATCTGATGATGGGCGCCTATACGCGCAACGACCGCGCGGCAATTTCCCGCGATCTTGACCAGGTCTATGCGCTGCTGCCGCGCCTGACCGAGCGCCGCGCCCAGATGGCCGGCCTGCTGTCGGGCGGCGAGCAGCAGATGCTGGCGCTGGGGCGCGCGATGATGGCGCGTCCGCGCCTTTTGCTGCTCGACGAACCGAGCATGGGGCTTGCCCCGCTGATGGTGCAGGCGGTATTCGACATCATCCGCCAGATCGCGGCCGGTGGCGTGGCGGTACTGTTGATCGAGCAGAATGCCCATCTGGCGCTGAAAACCTGCGCGCGCGGCTACGTGCTGGAAAACGGAGCCGTTACACTCAGCGGACTGTCTGCCGAACTCGCAGCCAATCCTGCGGTACGTCAAGCCTATCTGGGCGAATGAATGAAAGTTATCTTTGATTTGCGTTGAAGCGGTATAGCCGGCGCTCGGTCAGCACCGCATCGAGCGGCATGTCCCAGGGTTCGTGCGGCAATGCGTCGACCCGCTGGCACTCGTAGGCAATCCCCACCAAACGCGGCTTGCGCCACAGGCGCCGGTGCTGCATGAAGGCCAGCGTCGCATCGTAGAAACCACCGCCCATACCCAGGCGGTGGCCCTGCAGATCAAATCCCACCAGCGGCATCAGCAGCAGATCGAGCTGGCGGGCACGCAATGGCTTCGCGTCCAGCGGCTCGGGAATCCCGTAGCGGTTCGGCGACATGCGCGTGTGGCGTCCGACGCGGCCGAAGCGCATCACCCGCCCGCGGCGCGGCAGCACCGGCAGATAGCAATCGCGCTGCATGCACAACGCCTGGTTGAGCAGGGGGTGAACGTCGAACTCGCCGCCCTGCGGCAGGTAGAACCCGATGCGCTGCGCGCGCAGCAGCAGGCCGTGGCGCAGCGCCAGGCGCAGCGAGGCGCGCGCAGCATGACGGCGCTGGGACGGCCGCATCGCATTGCGCGCAGCCTTGAGCTGGCGTCGTAGGGTGTATTTGTCCATCAGGAAATAAGGGCTCCCCGCCTGTGCCGTGACTGGCCGCGGACTCTTGAACCTGGGTCCAAGACGGCCGCAATCAAAGGCGCTTTGGGCTCATGAGACGTGTCACGCGCACACCCGCACCGGAATAGATCGCAGCCTTGCACGTATGCATTGGTTCAGAGAAATTGCAACCAGCCTCGAACACCGCAGGGAGCACGGCTAGTGTATTCCTTTTCAGATAAAAATGATCGCGAGAACCTGAAGGCCAACGAGGCTGCCAGGACCATGCCCTTGTGGGCGAGGCAAGCCGGCAAAGTGTTTGTCGCTCCGGGAATCAGAAGAGCGTGTCCTGATCTTCCAGCACGGTATCCAGCAGCGCGTTGCAATGGGTCAGCCGGGTGCGCGTCGCCTCGATCTGGCCACCGCCACCCTGGGTCAGCAACTCGTGCGCCAGGTTGAGCCCCGCCATGATGGCGATGCGCTCGGCACCGATCACCTTGCTGGTGTCGCGGATCTCGCGCATTTTCTCGTCGAGGTAATCAGCCGCCGCGATCAGCGCCGATTCCTCCTCGCGCGAGCAGGCCACCTTGTAGGCGCGTCCCAGGATGTGAATTTCGATCGAGCGCGGTCCGGCCATCAGACGTCCTCCGGCAGGGTTTCAAGCAATGCCTGCAGCCGGGTCTTGGCAGCATCCAGCCGGGTCGTCAGCTGCTTGTTGTCCTGCTGTGCGGTCAGCAGCTGCTGGCGCAGCGCGATGTTGTCCTGCCGCAGCGACTGGCACAGCTCGGCCACCTGGCGGATCTTCGCTTCGAGGGTATCGAGTTCGGCATGCATGGCGCGACTATAGGGGGCGATGTGCGGACGGTCAATCGGGCGACCGGGTGGTTATAATGCGCGCCTTCAGGTGCCGACGCGGCGTTCCGCCGCCGAGGATAAACGGGAAACAGGTGCGTGGCCGCAAGCCATCAAGCCTGTGCTGCCCCCGCAACGGTAAGCGCTAAACGGTTCATCACACCGCCACTGGGTTCTCCCGGGAAGGCGATGCACTTCAAGCGCGAGCCCGGATACCGGCCTGGACCCGGCAGGACGAAAGTCATGCTGCGGATCGTGCAACGCGCCTGCGGGGAAGCAGGCGCCCAAACCGGACTTCATCATGCGTCAAACTCCTCTCTCGCTCGCCCTGGGCGCTGCCTTAATTGCCTCCGCTCATGCGGACACCCTGCCGGAATTCGTCGGCGAAACCATCGTCGTCACCCCTAGCCGGTTTGCCGAGCCGGACGGTGTCCGTCCGGCCAATGTCACGGTCATTTCGCGCCGCGAAATCGAAGACAACCCGGCCACCACGCTGCCGGCCATCCTGGCCGATTACGCCGGGATCGGCGCGCGCGACCTGCTCGGCAGCAATGCCTCGAACACCACGGTGGACATTCGCGGCTTCGGCGCGGCCGCAGGCCAGAACACGCTGGTGCTGGTCGACGGACGCCGCCTGAATGACGTCGATCTCTCCGGCGTCGTGTGGTCTGCCATTCCCCTGTCGGCAGTCGAACGCATCGAGATCGTGCGCGGCGGTGCCAGCGTGCTGCATGGCGGAGGGGCGGTGGGCGGCGTCGTCAACATCATCACCCGCTCGCCCCTGGGCAAGCCGGATGCCGCCGGGCTGAGCGGCCGCATCGGCAGTTTCGGAACGCGCGAGGTGCAGGCCTACGGCACCCTGTCGGGCGACGACCTGGGCCTGACCCTGACGGCCAACCGCCATCGTTCGGACGGGTATCGCGACAACAACCAGAATCGCCAGGACAGCCTGGCGGGCGACGCCCGCTGGAAGCGCGGCGATGCCGAATGGATCCTGAAATTCAGCGGCGATAGCCAGCACATCCGGCTGCCGGGCGCACGTGCCGTGCAGCCGAGCATCGGGCAGAACGATCTGGTGAACGATCGCGAAGGCACATCCACCCCGCTGGATTGGGCCGAACGCGACGACAGGCAGCTGGGCCTGACCGGCCACACCACCTTCGGCGCGCACGCTGCGACCGTCGACCTCGCCTATCGCAACAAGGCGCAAGCCGCCTATTTCGATTTCGGCGGCTTCCCGGATTACCGAGAAACCGATCTCGACATGATCAGCGTTTCGCCTCGCGCGAAGTTCAGGCTGGCGAATCACACGTTGATCGCCGGCGTCGACCTCAGCCGCTGGAAATACGGAATGGATCTCTCCATTTCCCCGACCAGCATCAGCCAGCCGATCCATCGTGTAAACGCAACCCAGCATAGCGTCGGCGCGTACGTTCAGGATCAGTTTGCGGCCAGCCCCGACATGGTTCTGAGCGCAGGCGCGAGGATCGAGCGGTTTGCCATCCGCGCAAGCGATGTCTATGACCCGCTGGCGCCGTGCGCGTTCTTTGGGTGCGAGTTTTCCGGTTCTGCCGCCCCCGCAGGCAAGCAGGACGAGCAGGAATACGCCTGGGAACTGGGTGCGCGCTATCGTCTGAGCCCGCTGGATTCGCTGTATGCCAAGGCCGGCCGCAGCTTCCGCTTCGCCACCGTGGACGAGATTTACGAGACCAATGCATCTTGGAATCAGGAGTTCCAGTTCCTCAAGCCGCAAACCGCGCACGATGCCGAGCTGGGCTGGGAAACCGGCACCACCCGCCGGGGAGGACGGGTTGCGCTCTATGCTGCGCGGGTGAAGGACGAAATTCATCTCGATCCCTACAGCGCCGGCATCGGCAACACCAACCTGCCGCCCCTCACGCGCTACGGGATGGAACTCGAAGGCCGCACCGGCTGGGGCGCGCTGCAGCTGAGCAGCGCTTACACGCTGGCGTTTGCCCGATTCACCGATGGACGCTATAACGGCGTTGATCTGGAGGGCAAGGACGTGCCGCTGGTGCCGCGCCACAAGCTCGCGCTCAATTTGGCATGGCAGGCGAGTGAGGCGACGCGCCTGACGGCGAGCGCGAATTACGTGAGCCGGCAGTACATGGACAACGACGAGCCGAATACGCTGGGTGTCCGGATTCCCGCCTACACCGTGGTCGATACCCGCATCGAGCACCGCGCCGGCAATTGGATATGGGCGGCGGCGATCAACAACCTGCTCGACGAGGCGTATTACACCTATGCAGTGCGCAGCAATTTCACCCCGGACCGCTATGCGGCCTATCCGCTGCCCGGCCGGCATGCCTGGTTGAGCGCCGAGTACCGGTTCCGCTGAGGCATATCGAAAGGAGGGAGGTATGAACGAAGCCGAGCGTAACGCCCGCCATGCCGCGCGCATGGCGCGCAAGAAAGCGGTGATCGACGCCGCGATCGCCGCCGCCGCCGCCGAACGCGGGCTGCTGCTTGTCATCACCGGCAACGGCAAGGGCAAGAGCACCTCGGCCTTCGGCACGGTCGCGCGCGCCCTCGGTCATGGCATGAAGGTCGGCGTGGTGCAGTTCATCAAGAGCCGCACCGACACGGGCGAGGAGGCTTTCCTCGGCAAGCAGCCCGGTGTCGAATGGCACGTCACCGGTGACGGCTTCACCTGGGACACGCAAAGTCGCGAGCAGGACATCGCCACGGCGCAGCGCGGCTGGGCGATTGCCGCGCGCATGCTCGCCGACCCCTCTTTCAATCTGGTGGTGCTGGACGAGCTGACGTATTTATTGAGCTACGGCTACCTCGACAGCGACACGGTGCTCGATGCGCTGGCGCACCGACCGTCGATGCAGCACGTGATCGTCACCGGGCGCGCCGCGTCGGAGGCGCTGATCGAACTGGCCGACACGGTGTCGGTCATCGCCGACGAGAAGCATGCGTTCCGTGCGGGGGTGAAGGCGCAGCCGGGGATCGATCTGTAGGCGTCATCATCCTGTAACCGGCGTGACATACAACGCAGGCTTTGACCCAAGCGGAGTCTGCCGTGCGTATCCTGATGGTGTCCGACGTGTACTTCCCGCGCGTCAACGGCGTATCCACGTCGATTCAAACCCTGCGCCAGGCACTCGCCGAGGCGGGGCACGCGAGCGTGCTGGTGGCGCCGGACTATCCGGCCGCCGCCGATGAGCCCGGCATCGTGCGGGTGCCCGGCTGGCAGATTCCACGCGATCCGGAAGACCGGCTGATGCATCCGCGCGCGCTCGCTGCTGCGCTGGATGCGCTCGATCCAGCTGACTTCGATCTCGTCCACATCCATACGCCCTTCCTCGCGCACCGGGCCGGGGTGCGCTGGGCGCGCAAGCATGGACTGCCGTGCGTCGAGACCTATCACACGCTGTTCGAGGAATACTTTCACCACTACCTGCCGTTCCTGCCGAAATCATGGCTCGCGGCAGCGGCGCGGATGATCTCGCGCAAGGAGTGCGATGGCGTCACCGCAGTCATCGCGCCATCGTCGGCGATGAAGACCGCGCTCCAGGCGTATGGCGTCAGCAGCCCCGTCCACATCATCCCCACCGGGCTGCGGCTGGCCGATTTCGCTCATTGCGACGGCCCTGCATTTCGCGCCCGCCATGCCATTTCACCCGAGCGTCCGGTGATGGCTTACGTCGGGCGGGTGGCATTCGAAAAGAACCTGGATTTTCTGCTGGCCGTGACCGCCGGGGTGCGTCGCAGCCTGCCCGACGTGCTGCTGGTGATCGCCGGCGAGGGTCCGGCGCGCGCGTCGCTCGAACGCTCGGTGGCCAAACGCGGACTCACCGACAACGTGCGCTTCGTCGGCTACCTCGAGCGCAAGACCGAATTACCCGCGTGTTACTGCGCTGCCGATGTGTTCGTGTTCGCTTCCAAAACCGAAACCCAGGGACTGGTGCTGCTGGAAGCGATGGCGCTCGGCGTGCCGGTGGTGGGCCTGGCCGAAATGGGAACGAAGGACGTGCTGCAGGAAGGGCGGGGCTGCCGCATTGCACCCGACGATGTTGCGGGGTTTGCCCGGACATTGAGCCCCCTGCTGGCCGACCGCGCGGGAGCGCAGGCGCTGGGCGCGGCCGGCAAGGTCTACGCGGCGGGCTGGAGCGAGGGGCGCATGTGCGAGTCCATTCTTGCGCTCTATCAAACCCTGCATCCGGAACAGGGGTAGTGCGCGGCATAATTGTCGGGTGAATTCCGCACCCCATGTCGGGCGCTTCGCGCCGTCTCCTACCGGTCCCCTGCACGTCGGCTCGCTGGTTGCCGCCGTGGCCAGTTTTCTCGATGCCCGCGCGGCCGGCGGGCGCTGGCTGCTGCGCATGGAAGACCTCGACCGGCCGCGCTGCGAGCCCGGCGCGGCCGATACCATCCTGCGCCAGCTGGATGCCTATGGCCTGCATTGGGACGGCGCAGTGCTGGTCCAGTCGCAGCGCGACGACGCCTATGCCGAGGCGCTCGCCACGCTGCAGGCCATCGGCGTGGTATACCCCTGTGCCTGCACCCGCAGCCAGCTCACGCAGGCGCCGCGCAACCACGAGGGCGAGATCATTTACCCCGGTACCTGCCGCAACGGCTTGCCGGCTGGGGCGGTTGCGCGAGCCTGGCGCCTGCGTGTGCCGGATGTGAGCACCCGCTTTCACGACCGCATCCACGGCGATCTCGAACAGAACCTGGCCGATGACGTCGGCGACTTCATCGTCAAGCGCGCCGACGGCCAGTTCGCTTACCAGCTGGCCGTGGTGGTGGACGACGCCTTCCAGGGCATTACCCACGTCGTGCGCGGCGCCGACCTGTTGTGGAACACCCCGCGCCAGATCCATCTGCAAACCCTGCTTGGCCTGCCGACGCCGGTCTATGCCCATGTTCCGCTCATCACCAACGCCGCCGGGCAGAAGCTGTCCAAGCAGACCCTGGCCCCCGCCTTGCCCGAGACCGGGTGCGGTGCGGTGCTGGTGCGGGCGCTCGCCGTCCTTGGCCATGCGCCGCCGGTTGAACTGGAAGGCGCCGAACCGGCCGAGCTGCTGGCGTGGGCAAGCGCTCACTGGCACATCGAAAACGTGCCGACCCACCCCGTGGTTGCCAAGCCCACCCAGGCCCCCGACAATCTGCCCTAGCCCCTAGCCGAGCAGCTCGATGGCCTCCAGCACGTTGTCCAGATTGTGCGCCGGCTCGCCCATGCCCATGAACACCACCTT
>JAIBFE010000309.1 GCA_019459705.1 Thiobacillus sp.
TGGTGGGCGCCGGCGTGCCCGCGCCGGACGTGATCGCACTGGCGCAGCATGTGGTGCTGGGGCGCATCGCCCAGTCCGCCGGCGACTGGGCGCAGGCGCGCGCCGAGTTCGAGCAGGCGGTGGCGCTGGAAGACAAGCTCCTCTATTCGGAGCCGCCTTACTGGTACTACCCGGTGCGCCAGTCGCTGGGGGCCGTGCTGCTGGCCGCCGGCAAACTGGACGAGGCCGAGGCGACGTTCCGGCAAAGCCTGCTGCGCGCACCCAACAACGGCTGGGCGCTGCACGGCCTGGCGGCAACCTACCAGAAGCTCGGCAAGCCGCGCGCTGCCGCGACGGCGCGCAAACAGTTCGCCCGCGCCTGGGTCGGCCCCGAAGCGCCGGATCTCGCCAGGCTGTAGCCCGGCACCTCGGAGCCCGGGACCACGGACTCGCTGGCACGTTTCTCACCCGTGAAGGAGATCGTCATGAACGCTAAACCTAGTCTTGCCCCGCTCGCACTCGGGGTCCTGCTGGCCTTTCCGTTGACCGCCCTGGGTCAGGGCAAGGTGCAGATCACGTCGCCGGCAAGCGGCGCCACCCTCGACGCGATGAACGAGAACGCGCTGGTCTATGACGTGGATCCCGGCCCGCGCGGGGATCACGTCCATGTCTACGTCGACGGCAAGGAAGTCGGAATACTGCGCAAGCTCAAGGGCAGCTATACGCTGGAAACCCTGTCACCCGGCAAGCGCGACATCTGCGTCAAGGTGGTGAACAAGGCCCACGTGCCCGTCGGCATCGAGCAGTGCGTGCAGGTCACGGTGAAGTAGGCCGTGGGGTCGGAAAACCTCGCCTATGCACTGACCCAGGTCGTGCATAACTTCGGTGCGGCGGCGGTGCTGGGCGGGGCGGTGTTCGTGCTTTGGCCCGCGTTCAGGCCGGAAATCGCACGCCCGTTCGCCTGGGTGATCCTGCTTGGCTGGGGCGCGCAGATCGCCAGCGGCGCCGTGTTCGGATTGACCAGCCTGTACTACTACGGCGAAACGCCGGACCTCAGCAGCGTTGCCCTCGCCGCCCTCGCCGTCAAGGTGGCAGCGGCGATAACCGGGGGGGCATTGGTGACGGGCTACCTCATGCGTGGCGGCGAATGGAGCCGCCTGAACGCACAGCGCGCCTTCCGCAGCCTGGCCGCGCTGGCCGCCATCGCCCTGACGGCAGCCGCCTTCCTGCGCTGGTTTTCATAGGGAAAGTCGGAACGAATGAGCGCGGCCGTGCGGCTCAATTTCCAGTGAAGGTGGCTTCAGGATGCGGGGCGCGAGCTAAATCGGTTCGGGCCGAACCCGCCTGTAACGGAAACCCCCAGCCTTTCCCCGCCTCCTCATCCAGCTTCTTCAGATGCGCCAGCTTCTCGGCGATCTTGCCTTCGAGTCTGCGCGGGGTGGGCGCCTAGAACTGCTGTTCCTGCAGGTCGTCGGGAAAGTAGCGTTCGCCGGCAGCGTAGGCGTCGGGCTCGTCGTGGGCGTAGCGATAGGCGCGGCCGTAGCCCGGTTTCTTCATTTGCTTGGTGGGGTGCGCAGAGGGGGCGTCATTGCGGACGGCTCAGGTCGTCCAGAGCTCGTCCAGGTTCTTGATTCCCCACTTGGCAGCGTTTTCGTGGCTAGTGATCTTTTCAGTCGCGCTTGGGCGCGAGAGATCGATCAATTCGGGAACGATGTAGGTCTGCGACTTCGTGGAGAAGAACACCTTGACACGCGGCGCCAGCAGCGATTTTTCCGATTGCTCGACCACCACGGCCAGGCGGCTGGAGCTGAGCATCACCAGCGAGCCGACCGGGTAGATGCCGATGCTCTTGATGAACGCCTGGAACACCCGTTCGTCAAAGTGGCCCTTGCTCCATTCGGTCATCTTGCGGAGGGATTCGGCGGGATCCCAGCCCGCCTTGTAGGGGCGGTTGGACGTGATGGCGTCGTAGACATCGCACACCGCCCCCATTTTGGCGAAGAGGCTGATGCTGTCGCTGTCGAGCCGGTCGGGGTAGCCGCTGCCGTCGACTTTTTCGTGGTGGTGGAGGCAGACGTCGAGCACGATGTCGCTGTAGCTTTTGCCCTCGACCAGCAGACGGTGGCCTTCGACCGGATGGCGTTTGATGATGCGAAACTCGTCGTCGGTGAGCTTGCCCGGCTTGTTGAGCACCTCCATCGGCATCAGGGCTTTGCCCAGGTCGTGCAGCAGGCCGGCCATGCCCGCCTCGCGCACGCCGTTCTCGTCCAGGCCCAGTTGCCGCGCCAGCGACACCATCAGCGCGCAGACTGCGACGGAATGCATGTAGGTGTACTCGTCGGCGGTCTTGAGCCGCGCCAGGCTGATCAGCGCGCCGGGGTTGCGCAACACCGACGAGGAGATTTCCTCGACCAGTTCGCCGGCTGTCTCGGCGCTGATGGCATTGCCCATGCGCACTTCCTGGAACATGGAGACAACCGCCTTCTTGGCCTTGGCGCAGATCATGGCGGCACGCTTGAGCTCTTCGCTCATCGACACCGGCCCGGATGCCTTGGCGTGTTGCGCGATCTCCGCCTTCATCAGCAGGTTGGTGACCGACTCGTCGGTCTCTGCCTTGGCGGTTTCCGGCACGTCCGGGCCCTTGTCGGTATCGATCCAGACCTCGGCGATGCCGCTCTCGATGATGCGCCGGATGTCTTCGGGGTCGGTCAGGGTGAACTTGCTGCGCCAGAACGGATGCTCCATCCATGAGCCACACAGCTCGTGCAGATGCATGCCTGTCCGAAGATCCCTGGTTCTGATTTTTTTGAGCACGGTGCCGTGATGAGTCAGATCGGTATCAAGAATTCATTGTAAGTCAACGCCTGTCGGAGCCGCGTCGTCACGCCCTACTTCCCCGCCTCCTCGTCCAGCTTCTTCAGATGCGCCAGCTTCTCGGCGATCTTGCCTTCGAGTCCGCGCGGGGTGGGCGCGTAGAACTGCTGTTCCTGCAGGTCGTCGGGAAAGTAGCGCTCGCCGGCAGCGTAGGCGTCGGGCTCGTCGTGCGCGTAGCGATAGGCGCGGCCGTAGCCCAGTTCCTTCATCAGCTTGGTGGGGGCGTTGCGCAGGTGGATGGGGACGTCGCTGGAGGGGTTGGACTGCACGAAGGCGCGCGCGGCGTTGTAGGCGACGTAGGCGGCGTTGCTCTTGGGGGCGCAGGCGAGGTAGAGGCAGGCCTCGGCGAGCGCGAGTTCGCCTTCGGGGCTGCCCAGGCGTTCGTAGGTTGCGACGGCGTCGAGGGTGATACCGAGCGCGCGCGGGTCGGCCAGGCCGATGTCCTCAGAGGCCATGCGGATGAGGCGGCGGCCGAGGTAGCGCGGGTCGGCGCCGCCGTCGAGCATGCGCACCAGCCAGTAGAGCGAGGCATCGGGGTCGCTGCCGCGCACGCTTTTGTGCAGCGCGGAAATCTGGTCGTAGAAGGCTTCGCCGCCCTTGTCGAAGCGGCGCAGCGATTGCGCCAGAGCGTTTTCGACGAAGGCGGCGTCGACTTCCTTCACCTGCGAGGAACGCGCGGCGGTGTCGAGCTGTTCCAGCAGGTTCAGGAGTTTCCGGGCGTCGCCGTCAGCGTAGGCGGCCAGCAGCTTGTCGACGCCCTCCCCCAATTTCAGATCCGGCAGCTCCTGCAAGGCGCGCTGCATCAGCTGGCCGAGTTCGTCGGGGGTGAGCGACTTCAGCACGTAGACCTGGGCGCGCGACAGCAGCGCGCCGACGACTGCGAACGAGGGGTTTTCGGTGGTGGCGCCGATGAAGGTGAACAGCCCGGATTCGACGTGCGGCAAAAACGCGTCCTGCTGCGCCTTGTTGAAGCGGTGCACTTCGTCGACGAACAGGATGGTGGTGCGGGCCAGGGTCTGGTTCATGCGCGCGCGCTCGACGGCTTCGCGGATGTCCTTGACGCCGGACAGTACCGCCGAGATCGCAATGAAGTCAGCGCCGAAGGCCTGCGCGGTGAGCCGCGCCAGGGTGGTCTTGCCGACGCCCGGCGGCCCCCACAGGATCATCGAATGCAGCTTGCCGGAATCGAAGGCGAGGCGCAGCGGCTTGCCGGGACCGAGCAGGTGGGTCTGGCCGACGACGTCGGCGAGGGTGTGAGGACGCAGGCGCTCGGCCAGCGGCGCGTTCGGGTCGTCGCGCGCGGGCTCGGGGGTGTCGGTCTGGAACAGGTCGGGGGTGCTCATGTGAGCGAAATTATCCCCCAGAACCTCGGCGCCGTTGCGGGCGGTGCGGACGCGATCACTCGCCGATGATGTCGGCGCCCTTGGGCGGGGTGAAGGTGAAGCGCGACGCCGGGATGGCCGGGTTGCGCACCATCCGGGTGAGTTTGAGCGTGGTGCGCTGGCCGAAGAAGTCGAACAGTTCCATCTGCACCAGGGTGTCGCCCTTGAAGCCCATGCGGATGCGCTCGAAGCTGGTGTCGCGGGTTTTCGGGGTGGCGTCCAGCCATTCCAGGCCACCGCTCACGCCGGCGTTTTTCAGGACGAAGTATTTCTCGATGGCGTTGTCGCCGGCCAGCAGCGCCGCCGGGGTGCCGGCGATGACGTCGCCCAGCGTCTTGACGGTGACCTGCTCGAGGTCGGCGTCGTACAGCCACAGCTTGGCGCCGTCGCCGACGATGACCTGTTCGTAGGGTTTGGCGTAGTCCCAGCGAAATTTGCCGGGGCGGGCGAAGGCCATCCTGCCGCTGGCCTGCTGCGTGACGCGGCCGTTCTTGTCGGACACGGTCTGGGTGAAGTCGGCTTCGGCTGTCTTGGCGCCGGCGGCAAAGGCTTTCAGGCGTTCGACGCCGCCGGCGTGGGCCGCGCTGCCGAGGGCGAGCGCGAAGAGCAGGAACAGTAGACGCATGGGATAGGGGTTCCGGAAATAAAAAGTGCGCCACGAGGGCGCACTTAAGCAGACCTTGCGGCGCTGCGGAAGTTTACTGCTTTTTGGTATTGGCACCGAAAGACGTGTACCAGGGGCACCAGCCGATGATGGCGGTAGCCAGCAGGAACACGCCGGCATAGCCGGCCAGAAGCGTCGGGCCGGTGGGGGTCATCGCCCAGTACATGAGTCCAAATGCAATGGCGACGCGGGTAATGCGGTCATAGATACCGATATTGCTCATCTTCGTTCTCCTTTGTTTGTCAGCAAATATCCGCCATGACAACCGGGGACCGGCATCGCATGACGCACTGGATCCAGCGCATCACGCGATGACAGCCCCCTCTTCCCCGATCAGCCAATCCTGTATTCCCCTGCTTATCAACGGCACGATCAGCGGTGCCACCGAGTTGATAATCTTGATCAGCGGGTTGCGGCGGGTTCGGCGGTGTCCTGATATGAATCACCTACCGTTCCCCTCTATCGGCAGCATGGTCCGTTTCTTGACCCCGGCTGCCGCATTTGCCGCCGCTGTGGGCTGTTTTGTGGCTTTCAGGCCACGTTTCCGGCTGTATCCGGGCCTCCGCGGGCGGGCGGAACCGCGAAGAAGGCGAATCGGACCCCGGAAACGAAAAATGCGCCCGGGGCGCATTTTTCTGGACTGCAGGACGGTCGAGGCTTATTTCGTCTTGCAGGTGTTGATGCCGAACGGCATATAGGCCGGGCAGCGGGCGAAGATCGCGGTGAGAATCAGGACGAAGCCCACCATGCCGGCGGGGACCATCCAGTCCTGGGCGCCGGGAAGGTTCGACATCGCGTAATAGATCAGGCCTGCGCCGACCACTGCACGGATGATGCGGTCAGCGCCGCCAACGTTTTTTGCCATGTGTTATCTCCTCACTGTTATCAAGTCTGGCCGTATCCCGGGGCAACGCGCCCCGGTACGAGCACCCGCATTCTACCTTGTCGAACCGGGCATTTGACTGCTCATCGAGCGCTGCATCAAGCAATCAGCGGCACGATCAGCAGCGCGACGATGTTGATGATCTTGATCAGCGGGTTGACGGCCGGGCCGGCGGTGTCCTTGTAGGGATCGCCGACGGTGTCGCCGGTGACGGCCGCCTTGTGCGCTTCCGAACCCTTGCCGCCGTGGTTGCCTTCCTCGATGTACTTCTTGGCGTTGTCCCACGCGCCGCCGCCGGTGGTCATCGAGATGGCGACGAAGATGCCGGTGACGATGGTGCCGACCAGGACGCCGCCCAGCGCCTGCGCGCCGAGGGTGAGGCCGACGATCACCGGAACCGCGACCGGCAGCAGCGACGGCACGATCATTTCCTTGATCGCGGCCTTGGTCAGCATGTCGACGCAGGTGCCGTATTCCGGCTTGGCCGTGCCTTCCATGATGCCGGGGATCTCCTTGAACTGGCGGCGCACTTCCACCACCACGGAACCGGCGGCGCGGCCGACCGCTTCCATGCCCATCGCGCCGAACAGGTAGGGCACCATGCCGCCGATGAACAGGCCGATGATGACCATGTGGTTGGACTGGTCGAAGGTCATGGCGATCGAGGTGGCATCCATTGCCAAGGACTGGGCATTCAGCGCATGGGTGTAATCCGCGAACAGAACCAGCGCGGCGAGGCCGGCCGAACCGATGGCGTAGCCCTTGGTGACGGCCTTGGT
>JAIBFE010000312.1 GCA_019459705.1 Thiobacillus sp.
ATGGCGCAGAACCGTCCGGCGAATGGATCAAACCGATCCGCCACTTACAAATGGACGTGTATCCGAACAACAACACGGTCAACTGCCCGATGTCGAGCAAGCACTGCGAGGACGCCGACTGCGTCACCGTGTGCCCGACCGGCGCTTCCTACAAGCGTGCCGAAGATGGTATCGTGCTGATCGACCAGGACAAGTGCATGGGCTGCAACTACTGCTCGTGGGCCTGCCCGTACGGTGCGCGCGAACTCGACCGCTCGAGCGGCACCATGAAGAAGTGCACCCTGTGCGTCGACCGCATCTACGACCAGGAACTGCCGGTCGAGGAGCGCCAGCCCTCGTGCGTGCTGACCTGCCCGGCGCATGCCCGCATGTTCGGCGATTTCGACGATCCCGATTCGGCGGTGTCGCGCACCGTGCGCGAGCGCGGCGGCTACCCGCTGATGCCGGAACTCAACTACAACCCGACCAACCAGTACCTGCCGCCGCGCCGCAAGCCGGTGATTCCGGTCGACACCCAGCCCAAGGGTGGCCTGAAGGAAAGCATCAAGCAGTTCGCCAACAAACTGGTGCGCCGCTGAACCGTGCTGCACTTGAACTGCGTCGTCACTAATTAATCAGAAGCGCCAGGAGAATCCATGCATCCCGCTTTCTCAGTCATTTTCTTTACCGTTGCATCAGGCGCAGGCTTCGGCCTGATCTCGCTGCTGTTCCTTGCCGATTTCTTCAAGCTGGGAGGCGGATTCAACTCGGATCAGCTTGTCGCAGGCGGTCTCATCGCGATGGGGCTGGTCGTGTTCGGCCTGTTGTCGTCGACTTTCCACCTCGCCAATCCGAAAAATGCCTGGCGTGCGTTCAGCCGTTTCCGTACCTCGTGGCTGTCGCGCGAAGGCGTGTTTGCGGTGGTGTTCATGCCGCTGGCCCTGATCTACCTCGCCAGCATCATGTTCGACGCCCCGTTGTGGCTGCGTGAAATCAGCGGTTTCCTGACCGCCGTGCTGGCCTGGATCACGGTGTTCTCCACCGGCATGATCTACGCCTGCCTGAAAACCATCCGCCAGTGGAACACCCCGCTGGTGCCGGCCAACTACCTGGCGCTGGGTTACGCCAGCGGCAGCCTGCTGCTGCTGCTGGGCGCGGTCATCGCTGGTCTCGACACCACGCCCTATATCGCGATGTCAGCGCTGATCATTTCGATCGCCGCAGTGTTGAAGGCCATCTACTATTTCTGGATACGCAGTCCCGGCCTCACACCCACCATCAATACCGCCACCGGTCTGACCCGCGCCAAGGTCAAGCTGCTTGACACCGGCCATACCCACGGCACCTTCCTTACCCAGGAGTTCGGTTTCCAGATCGCGCGCCAGAAAGCCGGTGTGCTCAAGGTCGTGGTGTTCGTGCTGGGCTTTGCCTTGCCCGGTCTGATGCTGGTATGGGTGTTCAACCAGCAGGGCGGACAAATCGCCGCCATTGTCGCGGCTCTCGCCGGCATTGCGGGCGCAGCGGTCGAGCGCTGGCTGTTCTTCGCAGAGGCCCGCCACGTGGTGAACCTGTATCACGGCGCCCAGCGCTGCTGATTCCCGGACAGGTGACAGGGTTGGCGCGACGCCCGCTTTGGGGTATATTAGGAAAATCTAATTTCTCCATTACAGGAGTGTGACCGCAATGTTTGGACTGTCAGGTTTCAAGGAAGTCGATCCCGGTTACGTTGCCGAAATCGCCGCCAAGGGCGCCCATCTGATCGATGTGCGCACCGAGGCCGAGGTTGCGCAGGGCGTGATCGATGGCGCCATCCACATCCCGCTGCATTTGCTGCCGCTGCGTGCGACCGATATTCCCCAGGACAAGCCGGTGGTGATTTATTGCCGCTCCGGCGCGCGCTCGGCCCAGGCCTGTGCGTTCATGGCCTCCAAAGGCTACGACAATATGCACAATCTGGCCGGCGGCATCATGGCGTGGGCCCGTTCCGGCAACGCTCTCAGCCTTCCGCGTTAAGTTTCAGCCCCCAACACGCCTGAACCCCTGTATTTTCCATGCAAGCGCAGCAATTTCGGTTGCAATGGGGGAACTTCTGGTTTAATGTACTGCAGCGTTTTTTACTACATAGCAATTTAATTGATTTCGTGTAAGGAGAACCCCAATGAACTTCGATAAAGAACTCGACGCACGTGGCCTGAACTGCCCGCTGCCCATCCTGCGTGCCAAGAAAGCCCTGGCAGAAGTCGCCAGCGGCCAGGTACTGAAAATCCTCTCCACCGACCCGGGCTCGGTCAAGGATTTCGCCGCTTTCGCCAAGCAGACCGGCAACGAACTGCTGTCCACCGCCGAAGCGGGTGGCGAATTCACCTTCTTCATGAAGAAAAAGTAAACAACAAACCAAAACCAGCGCCGTCCGTTCCTGGAGCACTCAGCCAAGA
>JAIBFE010000317.1 GCA_019459705.1 Thiobacillus sp.
GCGCATCCCGGCACCACCGACGAGCACATGCTGAACCTGGCGCAATGGCTGAAGAAGCACGACATCCGCCTCGACCAGCTGCAGACATTCCTGCCGACGCCGATGGCGCTGGCCACCGCGATGTACCACACCGAAAAGAACCCGCTGAAGAAGGTGCTCGGCGGCAAGGCCGAGGCGGTGTCCGTCGTCAAACAGGGCCGCACGCGTCGCCTGCACAAGGCCTTCCTGCGCTACCACGACGCAGACAACTGGCCGCTGCTGCGCGAAGCCCTGAAGGAAATGGGCCGCGAAGACCTCATCGGCAACAGCAAGAAGCACCTGATTCCGCTATACCAGCCCGCCGGCACCGGCAAGCAGCCGGAAGGCACGCGCACGCCGCGCGCTGAAGGCAAGCGGGCGCAGCCTGCGGTCGGGAAGCCCGCGTCGAGCAAGCCTGCTGCAGCCAAACCCGCATCCGGGAAACCGAGCCCGGCCAAGCCCGCGTCAGCCCAATCCGGTTCGGACAAGCCGACGTCGGGTAAGCCCGCCCCCGCCAGCCGCGGCCGGCCCCCTCAAGTGCCCAAGCACCCCTTGAGCCAGCGCCGCGGCGGCGGCAAGGCCCGCTGATTTTTTCTTGTGTCTTGCACCTTTCAACCTGCATCTGAAATGACCTCCCCCAGCGACATCCTCCGCGCCAAGCTCAACCTCGAAACCGCCCAGCTCGCCTGGTCCGAACTCGAACGCCACTTCGCGCGCGGCAGCGTCATCAAGGTCGCCCCCGGCACGGACCTGGTCGATACCGCGCTGCACGTCGCCGAGAACAACGCCGCCACCGTGCAGGAATGGCTGGCCAATGGCCGCATCGCCCGCGCCGAGTTGAGCGATGCCGAGGACTGGCACGCGCGCCAGCCGATGTTCTGGGCGGTGGTGGTGGCGCCGTGGGTGCTGGTGCAGGAAGTGCTCAAGGAACTGGATTCCTGACCCAATAAAAAAGCCCGCCGAAGCGGGCTTTTTTACGTCCCTCGACAATTCAGGCCGCCAGGCTGTCCTTCACCCGCAGCAGACGGGCGCGCGCTTCGGTCGCGACGCCATGCACGGCGGTATTGGCGACCAGCTTGACCATAATGCCCGGGTCGAGGAAGGACACGGTCACCTTGCCGTCGGCCTCTTCGCGCACCACGACGTTGCACGGCAAGAGCATGCCGACGTCGGGCTCGGCGCCGATGGCCTGGTTCGCCAGCGGCGGGTTGCAGGCGCCGAGGATGCGGTAGGGGCGCATGTCGACGTCGAGCTTGGCCTTCATCGTGCTCTTCACATCGATGTCGGTCAGCACGCCGAAACCTTCGGTCTTGAGGGCGGCGGTGACCTTCTCGATGGCTGCATCGAAGGGGCCGCTGATCTGGGTGTCGAATCCGTATTCGCTCATGTTGGTGCTCCTGGTTGGATGTGATTTCAATGCCGGTATTTTACCTGCTCCGGCGAAACAGAGACCGCAGCGCGATCAGGGTTCCAGCGATTGCTGCTCCATCTTCCACCACAGCCGGTAGACCGGGTCGGACCAAAGCGACTTGATATAGGCCACCACGTCCTGCATCT
>JAIBFE010000333.1 GCA_019459705.1 Thiobacillus sp.
TCAAGGTGTACATGCGCGGCGTGGTGCCCGTGCTGGCCCGCCTGATCGGCAGCAGCGCCGAGTCGGCCAAGCTGTGGCGCTACTACTGGGACACCATCGAAGCCTGCGTACCGCCCAGCGGGGTGATCGCTACGCTGGAGAAGGCGGGTTTTACCGGGGTAAACCGGCACATTGAGAGCCGGGCGCTGTCGATTCTGGGGGAGTATCAGGCGGTCAAGCCGGGCTGAGTTGCACGCCGTCGCCTGCGTGCGAGACACGTTTCGCGGCGATGCGGGGCAACGACGAAGATGCCGCTTACAATCGGCTATAAAACAAAGAGTAGTATCAAGCCGCACCTAAACCAGTTGGTTGGTGCTCTTGGTAATTTAATGCTCCCACAGGAGAATCCGTATGCCGCTGATTAACTTGGTCATCGTCCTGATCGTGGTTGGCGTGCTGCTTTGGCTCGTCAATACTTACATACCCATGGATCGAAAGATCAAAAACATCCTGAATATCGTCGTCGTCATTGTTGTCGTGATATGGCTGCTGCAGGTTTTCGGCGTGTTGGGATCGATGGACAGCATACGTATCGGCTGACGTATGCTCAAAGGGGGTCACCGTCGCAATCAGCCGTATGTGCGATGACCTACCGCGCTTCGACCAGAGCAGAAGGGGTCAGCTTTGCATTGTTTTTATTGCGAAGCTGACCCCTTCAGTTCTTTGGCAAAACAAAGGCGAAGCAAGCGGATGTGCCTCAATGCCGCCCCGCGACAGCAATCCCCATCTTCGGCAACCACCGCCGCAACCCCGGCGTCGTGATAACCGTGCTGAAAATAGCCATCAGCACCAGCATGGTGAACACCTGCTGCGAGATGACGCCAAGATCAAAACCAACGTTGATGACGATGAGCTCCATCAACGCACGGGTGTTCATCATGATGCCGATCACCTTGCCTTCGTGGTGCGTCATGCCGGCCCAGCGCGCGGCGACGTAGCTGGCGCCGAATTTCCCCAGCGTGGCCAGGGCAATCAGCAGCCCGCACCAGCCCCAGGCCTCAACCGAATCGAGGCTGCCGACGTGGGTGCGCAGGCCCGTGTAGGTGAAGAAAATGGGCAGGAAGAAGACCATGACGAAGTGGCCGATGCGCTCCTTCCACGCTTCGATGAGTTCGTGCTCGTCGTGCAGGATCACGCCCATCATGAAGCCGCCGAAGATGGCGAAGATGCCGAGCTGGTAGGTGGTCATCGCCGAGACGAAGATGGCGGCGAGCAGGATGCCGAGCAGGTTGTGGGTGAGCTTGCCGCGTCCGGCCTTCTCGCCTACCGGCAGCGGACGGGCCTGGCTGGCACGGATCACGCGCTTCATCAGCGGCCGCACGACGAACCACCAGGTGAGGAAAAACATGCCGACCAGCGCGACCTTGAGTGCGAAGGCCGCGGCGCTGAATTCGGCCAGGGTGAGTGCAGTGATCAGCGCGAGCAGCAGCCAGCCGATGACATCGTTGATGGCAGCAGCGCTGATGGCTATGACGCCGATCGGCAGGCGGGTGATTTTGAACTCCATCATGATGCGACCGAGGATGGGCAAGGCGGTGATCGAGAAGGCGGTGGCGATGAACAGTGCCGAGGCGAGCGGGTCGACGCCGGGGGACAGCAGCGGTGCGCTGAGCCAGCCGAAGCCGAAGCCGAGCGCGAAGGGCGCGACCATGCTGGCGCTGGCGATGGCGGTGACGGCGCGGCGGTTGTTGCGCTCGGTCAGGTGGGCGAAGTCGAATTCCAGGCCGATCTGGAACATCAGCAGGATGAGCCCGATCTGCGACAGCATCTGCATCG
>JAIBFE010000355.1 GCA_019459705.1 Thiobacillus sp.
TCCGAGATGCGCGTCGGCGAGATCATGATCCCGCGCGCGCAGATGGACGTCATCGACATCAACGATGCGCCCGAAGTCTTCATTCCCCACGTCATCGAAACCGCGCACTCGCGTTTCCCGGTCATCGACAAGGACCGCGACGACGTCATCGGGATTCTGCTGGCGAAGGACCTGCTGCGGCACTACGCCGAGTCCGACAGCGATATCCGCGGCATGCTGCGCCCGGCCGTGTTCATCCCCGAATCGAAGCGGCTCAACGTGCTGCTCAAGGAGTTCCGCTCCAACCGCAACCACATCGCCATCGTCGTCGACGAATACGGCGGCGTCGCGGGGATCGTCACCATTGAGGACGTGCTCGAGCAGATCGTCGGCGACATCGAGGACGAATACGATTTCGACGAAACCGAGGACAACATCATCCGCGAAAACGAAGGCGTGTTCCGCGTGAAGGCGGGCACCGAAATCGCCGACTTCAACGAGACCCTGGGCGCGCATTTCTCCGACGAGGAGTTCGACACCGTCGGCGGCCTCGTCGTCTCGCGCTTCGGCCACCTGCCCAAGCGCGGCGAGTCGGTCAAGTTCGACGGCTTCCTGTTCAGCATCCTGCGTGCAGACAGTCGCCGTCTGCACGCGGTGCGCGTCACCCGCCTGCCGCCGGAAGAAGAGGACGTGCAACTGCCGCTGGTTTGAGCCTTAGAGGCTGTGCCGGCGGTCGCCGCGCGCAAACCCCGCCGGCGCCGCAATGTCGCCCCTGGTGAAGCCGATCACCTTGAACAGTTCCCCCATCTCGGCCGGCGACACCAGCCGCTGCACCGCGTTGGCCTGCGGCAGATAGGCTGCCGCATCGGTCGGCGGCGTCTGCATCAGCAGTTCGGTGAGCCCGCTCTCCAGCAGAAAATTCGCCTGGCCCGTGTAGCCCGCGAGTTCCAGCCCCGCCCCCTCGCCTGCTCGCGCCACCGCACTGAAATCGACGTGCGCGGTGAGGTCGCACAAGCCCGGCAGATAAAACGGATCGTCCAGCGCGTGGTGGCGGTGATGCACGCGCAGGGTGCCCATATGGCGCTGCGGATGGTAGTACTCACTTGCGCCGAAACCGTAGTCGATCATCAGGATCAGCCCGCGATCGAGGCTATGCGCCAGCGAGCCGATCAGCGCCTCGGCCGCGAGATTGATTTCGGTGAGGTAGCCAGGCGCCAGGTTCAGCGCATGGGCGCGGACGCGCAGCAGGGGGTCGTCGATGGGCCTGTCCTGCCAGGCAAACCCGTCGCCATCCAGCGTCACGCCATGCACGAGCGGACCGTTTTCCGTCCAGTTCACCCGCTCGACCGGCAGCGCATCGAGCACCTCGTTGCCGAAGATGACACCGCTGAAATGCACCGGCAGCGCATCCAGCCATTGCACCCGCTCGCGCAAATGCGGCAGTTCGCGGGCAAGCGTTTCCTGCTGGCGCGCGCGCAGATCGGCGCTTACCTCCAGGATGCAATAGTGCGCCGGCAAGGTGCCGAGCCGCTCCAGCTCGCCCAGCACGTCCACCGCCAGCCGGCCGCTGCCCGCGCCCAGTTCCAGTACCTCGCCGCCGGTCTGCGCCAGCACCGGCGCAATCACGTGCGCCAGCGTGCGACCGAACAGGGACGTCATTTCCGGCGCGGTGACGAAGTCGCCCGCCGCGCCGAACTTCATTGCACCGGCGGCGTAGTAGCCCAGCCCCGGCGCATACAACGCCGCTTCCATGTAGCGCGAGAAGGGAATCCAGCCGCCCGCCGCCTCGACAAGCGACCGCAGGTGCGCGGTCACGCGCTGGCTGTGGGCAAGGGCGTCAGGGGAGGGAGCGGGCAGCATGCGACGGGACAGTTCAGGGATAATGCGGAATGGCTGGATAATCCAGAATCGAGTGACTATAAGGGCGAACCCCGATGCATGGCAAAGTCGTATTGATCACCGGTGGGGCCAAGCGCGTGGGCGCGGCGTCGGCGCGCCTGCTGCACGCGGCCGGCGCCAACCTGATGATTCACTACCGCAGTTCCGCCACCGACGCGCGCGCATTGCAGGACGAGCTCAATGCCATTCGCCCCGATTCGGTCGCGCTGATCCAGGCTGACCTGCACGACACCGGCGGCCTGCCCAGCCTGGTCC
>JAIBFE010000129.1 GCA_019459705.1 Thiobacillus sp.
CAGAAGTTCGAGTCCGACCAGCAAAGATTTACCCAGCAGTATGCGATAGCTCTTATACGCATGCTCGAACTGCTTTCTGGACTGAAGAAGCCAGCGCACGGTGCCGACGCTGATGAAGGCAACCATGATGGCGATCGCGAGGACTTCGATGCCCAGGATGGCCCATTCGATTAGAGTCTGAAAAGAGAGCATTTGCCTAACTTCTCCCGCTGCTTCGCTGTTTGCTAAAGGCCAATGTGAATCTCTCCTGTTTCCGGGTCAATCCAGGCCGAGTGCAAAATGTGTAACTCGCTCTTTCCCTCCTCATTCAACGCGCCAATAGAAGTGCAGCTGAGTCAGCCGACCGCCACCAACCTTGGCCTGCTGAGCCTGGCTTTGCCCTCTGGACTCAGCTGCAATCTTGTAGCGGCCGGGCGCTAGCTTGACGAAGAACCAAGGGCCATCCGACACGGCTTCGAGGATTTTCTGGCCCTTCATGTTCATGATCAAGAGCTTGACGTCCGCAAGGTAGGCCCCTGAACCCTGCTCAGCAAAAACAAGTTTCAGGTTGTAACCGCCGGCCACTTCATCCAGCGCTTGGCGCTCCTCCAGGCCGTTTCCGCCGCTGACATAGGTGATGCCACCTTCGGTGACCGGTTGGAGAATAGGTGCGCTTGAATCAGCCGCGCCAGCAAGCAACGGGCCAGACAAGCCTAAGACAAGTATCCAATGTGCCAGGTTTTTGAGCTTCATCATTGCCTCCAATTGTGAAAACCACTGCTAGAAACATTAGGGCAGCCCTGTCAGGTACTTCCGTCCTTTGGCCGAACCCAGCCAATCACCCACTCAACTTTTAGACCAGCGGATTTCCATTCCGGTGCGGCCACTCAGAGCGCCACGCAAAAGGGCGATTAAGGCTTTATCAGCCCCGCGTTCTTCAAAGATATCGAGCGTAGTCTTATTGATGTAATAGTCCTTATCTTCGCGTGACTCCTCCTCAAGCTGGTCGATAAGGTATTGCAAGTTGTCCTCGGTAATGGTGCCTATCCACGTACCCGTATCTTTATCATGCAATTGAATCATTCAATTCTCCTTGGGGATTTGAGTGTGCAGCCAACCTTTCGTCGTAACTGGCTTGCTCCGGCCAGAGCTTGGAATTACTTGGAATTAAAGGGGCCAGGCTCGGAATAAAATTGGCTGCAACCAGAGCATTTTAACGTTTGAAACCAAGTGGCGCCCGTTTAAGGATTGCCGTTGTTCGCTGCTAAACAGACCTTCGGCAAACATACCGCGACTGCCTCTTCAGGGTCGGGTTCTGCCGTAGGGGAAATCAGAAAGCTGCCGTTCGGTGAGATTTCCTGGCCTATGTCCGGTAATGACCCCATAACAGAAATGGTCGGCTAAATCTTCAGCGGCAGCTTTGGCCGAGGAACGGCCATTCGCCGCAGCCACTCAGACAGACCGTTCCTAGCCGGTTTCTGACAGACAGCCCCCTCAGTTAATAAGATTTTTACGCACGCGCACTCGCCTCGCGCTGCCGCTCGTTCGACACCAGCTTCGCCAGTTCCATCATCTCCTCCGCCAGCAGGCCCAGCAGGTCGTCCAGCGTGAGGATTCCAACCAACCCTCCTGCGGGGTCAACCACCGGCATGCGCCGTACGCCCTTGTCGCGCATGTAGCGCAGCGCCTCGAACAGGCCTTCGCTTTCCCGCACTGTCGCGACCTCGGAACCCATGATGTCGCCCACTTTGAGCGTGTCGGGATTCACTCCGGCGGCGACTACTTCCACCACGATGTCGCGGTCGGTGACGATGCCGACAGGGTGTCTGCGCCCTTCCCTTTGTTCGACCACCACCAGATCGCCGACGTGATGCGTGCGCATCAGACGTGCAGCTTCGATCACGGGCAGCGTTTTTTCCGCGATTACCACCTCGCGGTTGCAGATTTCACCGATCGGCATGATGTCCTCCTTTTTCCGGAATCCGTCTTCTTCATTGAAGAGGGGGACACCGAAAAAGCAAGGCCGTCAGGGCTTGGACTGGCGTCGGCTGCGGTCAGCCCATACCGCGGCTTCCACCCGCGAACGCAGGTTGAGTTTCTTCAGCAGATGCTTGACGTGGACTTTCACCGTGCCCTCGGCGATGTTCATGTCGCGGGCGATGAGCTTGTTGCTCTTTCCCTCCGCGAGGTGTTCCAGAATCCGGCTTTCCTGTTCGGTCAGACCGGCTTCGGCGAGACTGGTGGGACGGCTCCTGTCGCGCAGCGACGCCACCAGCAACTGGGTGAGCCGCTCGCTGATGGTGATCTTGCCGTGTGCCGCCTCGGCCAGTTGCCGCATCAGGTCTTCCGGTTCCATGTCCTTCAAGAGATAGCCGTCGGCACCGGCCTGCAGTGCGGCCATCAGGTCTTCCGCCTGATCGGACACGGTCAGCATAACGATGCGCGAATCCAGCCCGCCGTCCTTGAGTGTTTTCAGCACCTCGACGCCGCTCATGTCCTTCATGTTGAGGTCGAGCAGGATCATGTCCGGCTGCAGGCTGTGCGCGAGCTGGATACCCTCCCTGCCGCTGGGCGCTTCGCCGACGAAGCGGAATTCGGGATCGGCCTGGATCAGCTGGATGACGCCCTTGCGGAACAGCGGGTGGTCGTCGACGATCAGGATGGTTTGCGGATCAGCCGTAGGCATGGCGGTGTCAGGTCGGGTGAACAGGTGAGACAAGTATGGCAGCTTCATGCCGGGTGCCCGGCATGAAGTGGAGCGTTACGCGGGTGCCGAGCGTGGGCAGGTTTTCGACCGTCAATTGTCCGCCCAGATGTTTGGCCCGTTCCTCCATTATCGTCATGCCGTAATGATGGGCGCCGGCCGTCTCATGTATGCCGGAGCCATCGTCCGTCACCGTGGCCGACACCGAGCCGTCGCTGCCGCAACTGACGCTGACTTCGGCGTGCCGGGCCTGCGCGTGATTCAGCACATTGGACAGCGCTTCGCGCAGGATTTGCAGGGCATGAATCTCCTCGTTGGGCGTGAGGGTGCAGCCGGCCAGATGCACGTCCAGCGAAATCGGAATGCCGCCGCGGCCGGAAAATTCGGTTACGGTGTTTTGCAGCGCGGTCGCCAGCCCCTCGCCTTCGATGCGCAGGCGGAAGGTGGTGAGCAGTTCGCGCAACTGGCGGTAGGCGCTATTGAGTCCTTCGCGCAGCTCGGTCAGTACCTCGCCGGCTTCGCTTCCCGCACCGGAGTTGTCGACCAGGGGCTTCAGGCGGCTGACCTGGATTTTCTTGTAGGTGAGCGACTGCGCCAGCTAATCATGCTGGGCGCGCGCCAGCGCGGCGCGCTCTTCCAGCAGCGACAGCCGGCGATGCTGCTCGGTTCGCCGTGCGGTGCCGATGGCAATGCCGATATGGCGCGACAGCGCGTCCAGCAACTGGGTCTGCCACTGCGCCAGTTCCTTGCCCGGCGGCATCTCGAGTTGCAGCACGCCGTAGTGGTGCTCGGTATCCCGCAGCGGCAGCGATAGCACGCGTCGGCCATCGCTCATCGGGTGTACGGCCAGCGTCGGGTGAGCCAGGCACTCGGCACAGCTCATCAGGCCGCACAGGTCGGCATCGCCGTGCTCAGGATGCAGCGTGCTGGCGATCACCCGTGCACGTGTCTCGCCGGCTTCCACCAGGCAGGCCATGCCGTGCCCCACGCCGAGCACGGTTTCAAGATCCTTCAGCAGGATGGCATAGGTGGCCGGCGCCACCGGTCCGTTGTAAAGCCGTGCGATCGAGTGATACAGCAGTTCCAGCGAGCGGTTGGCGATGGTGAGCTCGGCGGTCTTTTCCTCCACCCGTGCTTCCAGGTTCTGGTACAGCTTGGAAAGGTCTTCCGCCATATGGTTGAAGGCCTGGCCCAGGCGACCGATTTCGTCTTCCCCGGTCAGGTCGGTGCGCGCGGCAAGCTTGCCCTGTCCGATCTGGTCGGCCATTCCCAGCAGTCCGCGCAGGGGATGGACAAGTATGTTGTTGACCAGATAGATGGACAGGGCCACCACGAGAAGGGTGGCGATGACCGCTGCACCCAGGATGACGCGCATGACCAGGATTTTCGCTTCAGCCGCCTCTTCGATCTGTTTGACCAGGTCATTGATGCGGGCGACGAACTCGGGGATTTGATCCAGTACGGATGCGCTTGTGGCCGTTGCGGCGGGCGCGGCTGGCTGGCTGGCCAGGCCGGGTTTGATTTGCGTGCGCCAGCGGGTTTCAACCTGCCGGTAAACCTGCATGAGCGGGGTGGTTTCGTCGTCCGGCAGAACAGCCAGGATGGAGTCCGCTTTCAGGTCGTGTTCAAACCGGCTGATGGCCTGTGTCAGGTTCTCCCGGTATTCGGGCTTGTCGTTCTGCTGGATCCGCTGATAGATCGAGGCCATGCGCCAGCTCTGCATACGCAGGCTGCCCGCCAGATTGATGGCCTTGCCGCTGCCCTGGGTGGTTTCCGCCACCATCCATGAGGTGGACATGCTGGCCACCGCCAGCACGGTGATGGCGACAAACATGCCGCCCAGCCGCAGCAATAGCGAGTTCTGCAGTTTGTTTCCCACCAAACGGATCACGTGTCTTCTCCAGGCAATGGACAGTCATGCCACGCGCCAAGCGTAAACCACCCGATGTCTGGCGGTCCGAATAAAAGGGTATACCCCTTCTTCGCCTCATGTTTCCCGACAGACGCAGGGTGACAACAAAAACAATTTAAAAACAATGCAATGGGAAATACCACCCCTACCTATTAAGAGGTAGTCACGCTGTTTTCCAGCCCCAATCCCCTCTGGCACCCCAGTGTTTATTGGCGTAAAAAACACACCAAGGTCTTTTTATCTCACCAGTACAGGCTACGGGGTGAATTATGGCAACGCAACAATACAAGGCATGGTCGGTCGTCATCATGAGCACGCTGGCGTTCACGGTGTGCTTCATGATCTGGATGATGTTCGCCGTCATCGGCGTTCCCATCAAACAGCAACTTGGTCTGAACGAAACCGAGTTCGGCATCCTGATTGCCACGCCGGTGCTGACCGGTTCCCTGATCCGCGTTCCGCTGGGGATGTGGACCGACAAGTTCGGCGGCCGCATCGTGTTCTTCATCCTGATGCTGTCCACGGTCGTCCCGATCTGGATGCTCTCGTGGGCGACGCAGTTCTGGCATTTCCTGCTGACCGGGCTGTTCGTCGGCATGGCGGGCGGCTCGTTCACCGTGGGAATCGCTTATTGCGCCCGCTGGTTCCCCAGGGAACGGCAAGGCCTGGCGATGGGCATTTTCGGCGCCGGCAACACCGGAGCGGCCGTCACCAAACTGCTCGCCCCCATCATCGTGATCGGCTACGGCTGGACGATGGTGCCGAAAGTGTATGCGGTACTGATGCTGGTGACCGCCATCCTGTTCTGGTTCTTCACCTACAGCGACCCCGGGCACAAGGTTGGCAAGTCCGTCACGATTCGTGAGCAGCTTGCCGCCTTCAAGGACCCGAAGGTATGGCGCTACAGCCAGTACTACTCCATCGTGTTCGGCGGCTATGTGGCGCTGGCGCTGTGGATGACCAAATACTACGTCAGCGAATACGGCTTCGACCTCAAGACGGCCGCCTTGCTGGCTGCCGCGTTCAGCATTCCTGGCGGGCTGCTGCGGGCGATCGGCGGACATTTCTCCGACAAGTTCGGGGCGCACACCATGACGTGGTGGGTGCTGTGGATTTCGCTGGTCTGCCTGTTCTTCCTGTCCTACCCGCAGAGCGACATCACCGTCCAGACCGTCAATGGTCCGCTGACCTTCCACTTCGGCCTGAACGCAACGATGTTCACCATCATCCTGTTCAGCCTCGGCGTGGTGTTCGCCCTCGGCAAGGCCTCGGTCTTCAAGTACATCTCCGACGATTACCCCGACAACATCGGCGTGATTTCCGGCGTGGTCGGGCTGGCTGGCGGTCTGGGCGGATTCCTGATGCCGATCCTGTTCGGTGCGCTGGTGGACCTGACCGGCATTCGTTCCTCCGCGTTCATGCTGATGTTCGGCGTGGTGTGGGTGTCGCTGATGTGGATGTACTGGACGGAAGTGCGTCCGATGGATGCTGACCGGGAACTCAAGCGGGCACAGCTTGCGGACCGGATGGAGTAGCAAAGCCTGGGCCGGGCGATGCCCGGCTCCGTTGGTCAACTAACAAGAGGACATCACCATGCCTACCAACATCAAGGAATGGAATCCGGAAGACCCGACCTTCTGGGAATCCACCGGCAAGAAGATTGCCTACCGCAATCTGTGGATTTCGGTGCCGGCCCTGCTGTGCGGCTTTGCCGTATGGCTGATGTGGGGAATCATCACGGTGCAGATGTCCAACCTGGGGTTTCCCTTCAGCAAGGATGAGCTGTTCACGCTGACCGCGATTTCCGGCCTGGCCGGGGCGACCATGCGCATCCCCTCCTCCTTCTTCATCCGCCTGGCGGGCGGGCGCAACGTCATCTTCCTCACCACGGCCATGCTGCTGGCCCCCGCCATCGGCACCGGGGTCGTGCTGCAGCATCCCGACTGGCCGCTGTGGTCGTTCCAGCTGATGGCGCTGTGGTCGGGCGTGGGCGGCGGCAACTTCGCCAGTTCGATGTCCAACATCAGCACCTTCTTCCCCAAGCGCCTGCAGGGCACCGCGCTCGGCATCAACGCGGGTCTCGGCAACTTCGGCGTCACCACCATGCAGATCCTCATCCCGCTGGTGATGACGGTCAGCGTGTTCGGCGCACTGGGCGGCGAGCCGATGACCCTGGTGAAGGACAGCGGCTGGATACTCGGCAAGATCCTCGCCGGCACCCCTACTTTCATCCAGAACGCCGGCTTTACCTGGGTGCTGTCGCTGGTGCCGCTGGCCATCATCGCCTGGTTCGGCATGAACAACCTGCTGCCGGTTGCGCCGGATGCAGGTAATGCCCTGGCTGCCTTCATCAAGGTCACCTGGCTCTACACCCTGGCTTTCGTCCCGGCCATTGGCGGCCTCTATCTCTATCTGCCCGCCCCCACCGGGCTGGGTGTGCTCAACATGTGGGTGGCCATGCCGCTCATCATCGTCAGCACGCTGCTGATCCTGAAGCTCGCCGCCTTCGGCCCGATGAAGGAAAACATCAGCAAGCAGTTCGCCATTTTCAGCAACAAGCACACCTGGTCGATGACGGCGCTGTATCTCGTCACCTTCGGTTCCTTCATCGGCTTCTCGATGGCGCTGCCGCTCTCCATCACGGTGATCTTCGGCGACACGCACACGCTGGATGCCGCCACCGGCGTCTGGGTACACGTCAAGAACCCCAACGCCCCCTCCGCGCTGACCTATGCCTGGATCGGCCCCTTCGTCGGTGCGCTGATCCGTCCGGTGGGTGGGTGGATTTACGACAAGCTGGGCGGCTCCATCGTCACCCAGGTCATCTCGGCGGTGATGGTCGTCGCCTCGGCTTACGCCGGCTGGATCATGATGCAGGCCTATCAGTCGGCCACGCCCGAGGTGTTCTTCACCCAGTTCCTGGTGGTGTTCGTGGTGCTGTTCGCCGCCACCGGCATCGGCAACGGCTCCACCTTCCGCACCGTCGGCGTGATCTTAGACCGCGTGCAGGCCGGCCCGGTGCTCGGCTGGACCTCCGCCGTCGCCGCCTACGGTTCATTCATTGCCCCCGAGGTGATCAAGGGCCAGATCAAGGCCGGCACGCCGGAATTCGCCATGTACGGCTTCGCCATCTTCTACGCCGTCTGCCTGGTGCTGAACTGGTGGTTCTACCTGCGCAAGAACGCGTACATCAAGAACCCGTAATTGAGGGGCCAGGGATCAGGGGCCGGGGGTCAGAGAAATGCGCGGCAACGCCACTCGACCCCCGAATCCTGAGTCCTGAATCCTGATCCCTAGCGACTGTAAGGAGCAACACAATGAGCCACTTTCTCAACCGACTGACCTTCTTCAAAAAGAACCTCTCCGAGTTTTCCAATGGACACGGCGCGGTCAGCAACGAAGACCGCAGCTGGGAAAACGCCTATCGCAGCCGCTGGCAGCATGACAAGGTGGTGCGTTCCACCCACGGGGTGAACTGCACCGGGTCGTGCAGCTGGAAAATCTTCGTCAAGAACGGCCTGATCACCTGGGAGATCCAGCAGACCGACTACCCGCGCACCCGTGCCGACCTGCCCAACCATGAACCGCGCGGCTGTCCACGCGGCGCCAGCTACTCCTGGTATGTGTATTCGGCGCAGCGCGTGAAATATCCGCTGATCCGCGGCCGCCTGATGGAAATGTGGCGCGAGGCGAGGAAGACGATGGACCCGGTGGAAGCCTGGAAGTCGATCAGCCAGAACCCAGAAAAGGCCAAACGCTACAAGTCGATACGCGGCCAGGGCGGTTTCGTGCGCGCAAAATGGGACGAGGTGACCGAGATGATCGCCGCGGCCAACGTCTTCACCATCAAGGAATTCGGCCCCGACCGCATCTACGGCTTCTCGCCGATTCCCGCCATGTCGATGGTGAGTTACGCGGCGGGCTCACGCTACATGTCGCTGATCGGCGGCGTGTGGGGTTCCTTCTACGACTGGTATTGCGACCTGCCCCCCTCCAGCCCGCAGGTGTGGGGCGAGCAGACCGACGTGCCGGAATCGGCCGACTGGTACAACTCGACCTACCTGATGGTATGGGGCTCCAACGTGCCGCAGACCCGTACCCCCGACGCCCACTTCTACACCGAGGTGCGCTACAAGGGCACCAAGACCGTGGCGGTCTCGTCCGACTTCGGCGAGATGGTGAAATTCGGCGACATCTGGCTGGCGCCAAAGCAAGGCACTGATGCCGCGCTGGCGATGGCGATGGGCCACGTCATCCTCAACGAGTTCCACGTCAAGAACCGCAGCGAATACTTCGACCAGTACTGCCGCCAGTACAACGACATGCCGATGCTGGTGATGCTGAAGGAGCACGAAGGCACGCTGATCGCCGACCGCTACCTGCGCGCCTCCGACCTCAGCGGCAACATGGGCCAGGACAACAATCCCGAGTGGAAGACGGTGATCTATGACGAGAACACAGGCTACCTGGTGGCGCCCAACGGCTCGATCGGCTTCCGCTGGGGCCAGTCTGGCGCATGGAACCTGGAGATGCGCGACGGCTACTCCGGCAAGGACGTCAACCCGCAGCTGACCCTGCTCGGCAGCCACGACGAAGTGGCCGAAGTGGCCTTCCCCTACTTCGGCGGCGACGATCACAACGAACTCATTACCCGCAACCTGCCGGTCAAGGTCATCAGCGTCGGCGGCAAGGACGTGCGCATTGCCACCGTCTACGACCTGACGCTCGCCAACTATGGCGTCGATCGCGGGCTCGGCGGCCCGAACCTGTCGGCCAGCTACGACGACGACGTGCCCTACACCCCGGCCTGGGCCGAGAAACACTGCGGCGTGCCGCGTGCCGACATCATCACGGTGGCGCGCGAGTTCGCCGACAACGCCGACAAGACCCACGGCAAGTCCATGGTCATCCTCGGCGCGGCCTTGAACCACTGGTACCACAACGACATGATCTACCGCGGCATCATGAACATGCTGATGATGTGCGGCTGTATCGGCCAGTCGGGCGGCGGCTGGGCGCACTACGTCGGTCAGGAAAAGCTGCGGCCGCAGACCGGCTGGGCACCGCTGGCGTTCGGTCTCGACTGGCATCGTCCGTCGCGGCAGATGAACTCCACCTCCTTCTTCTACGCCCACACCAGCCAGTGGCGCCACGAGAAGCTGGCAGCGTCCGAGATCCTGTCGCCCACCGCGAACAAGAATCTGGGCGACTACCGGCTGATCGACTTCAACGTGCGCGCCGAGCGTATGGGCTGGCTGCCGTCCGCCCCGCAGCTGGAAACCAACCCGCTGGAAATCACCAAGATGGCCGACGCCGCTGGCATCGACCCGGTCAAGTACGCGGTCGAACAGATCAAGAGCGGCGCCTTGAAGTTTTCCTGCGAGGACCCGGACAACCCGAAGAACTTCCCGCGTAATTTATTTGTATGGCGCTCCAATCTGCTGGGTTCGTCCGGCAAGGGCCACGAGTACTTCCTCAAGTACCTGCTCGGCACCCAGAACGCGGTGCTGGGGCCGGACCTGGGCGAACTCGGCGAAGCCAAGCCGAAGGAAGTGGTGTGGCATGACAAGGGTGCCGAAGGCAAGCTCGATCTGCTGGTGACGCTCGATTTCCGCATGTCGACCACCTGTCTGTATTCCGACATCGTGCTGCCGTCGGCCACCTGGTACGAGAAGGACGACCTCAACACCTCGGACATGCACCCCTTCATCCATCCGCTGTCCGAAGCGGTGCAGCCGCTGTGGGAGTCGAAGTCCGACTGGGAAATCTACAAGTTCATCGCGAAGAAGTTCTCCGAGATCGCAGCGACACATCTCGGCACCCAGAAGGATCTGGTGCTGACCCCGCTGATGCACGACACCCCGTCCGAGCTCGGCCAGAGCATGGCGGTACGCGACTGGAAAAAAGGCGAGGTCGACGCCATCCCTGGCAAGACCATGCCGAGCATGACGGTGGTGACGCGCGACTACGGCGACACCTACAAGAAGTTCACCGCGCTCGGCCCCCTGATGACCAAGATCGGCAACGGCGGCAAGGGCATTTCGTGGAACACGGAAGATGAAGTGCGGCAGCTGGCCGAGCTGAATTACACCGTCACCGCGGACGGCGTGGCCAAGGGGCTGCCGAAGATCGAATCAGCCATCGATGCCTGCGAAGTGGTGCTGATGCTGGCGCCGGAAACCAACGGCCAGGTCGCGGTGAAGGCGTGGGAAGCGCTGTCGAAGATCACCGGCCGCGACCACACGCATCTAGCCATCCCGCGCGAGGACGACAAGATCCGCTTCCGCGACATCCAGGTGCAGCCGAGGAAGATCATCTCGTCGCCCACCTGGTCCGGGCTGGAGTCCGAGCATGTCTCGTACAACGCCGGCTACACCAACGTGCACGAGCTGATCCCATGGCGCACCCTCACCGGCCGCCAGCAGTTCTACCAGGATCACCCATGGATGCTGGATTTCGGCGAGGGCCTGTGCGTGTACAAGCCGCCGGTCGACACCAAGACGATTGCGCCGATGCTGGGCAAGACGCCGAACGGCAACCACGAGCTGGTTCTGAACTGGATCACCCCGCACCAGAAGTGGGGCATTCACAGCACCTACACCGACAACCTGCGCATGCTGACGCTGTCGCGCGGCGGCCCTCACGTCTGGGTGTCCGAGCCGGAGGCGAAGGAAGCCGGCCTGGTCGACAACGACTGGGTCGAGGTGTTCAACGTCAACGGCACGCTGACGGCCCGTGTCGTGGTCAGCCAGCGGGTGCCGCGCGGCATGTGCCTGATGTACCACGCTCAGGAAAAGATCATCAACGTGCCCGGCGCGGAGGTGAGCGGCTTCCGCGGCGGCATCCACAACTCGGTGACGCGCACCATCACCAAGCCCACGCACATGATCGGCGGCTACGCGCAGCTGGCCTACGGCTTCAACTACTACGGAAGGGTCGGTTCCAACCGCGACGAATACGTGATCGTGCGCAAGATGAAGAAGGTGGACTGGATGGAAGGTCCGCTGGTCGAGCGCTGATCGACAGGGTTTTGAGGGCGGTGTCTCCCGCTGCCTCGCCCGCGTCACCTCTCTCCGACGCGGGTTTTTTACACAACGACCAGGGCGCCTGCCCCGGTCAGGCAAGGAGTCAAAAATGAAAGTGCGTGCGCAAATTGCCATGGTGCTGAACCTCGACAAGTGCATCGGCTGCCA
>JAIBFE010000027.1 GCA_019459705.1 Thiobacillus sp.
TTGCGCCACAGCGCCCGACCCGGCTGTACCCGTGCCGGCCAGTTCCATCCGGGTCGGAAGGGCGCTGCCCTGCCACGGCTCGGGCACCAGCAATCCAAGCTCGTCGCGAAGGGCGCGCGATTGCTGGTCGAATGCCTGCGCCCAGTAAGACAGTTCGCCATCGATATCGATATCCGCCGGCAGCCATGTCACCAGTTCTCCACCGATGCGGTGAATCTCGTTCAGCGCGCTGACGGCGGCAGCCGGTGTTTGCGGCGAGCCTGCCAGCTTGAGTGCGTGGAGCGTGCCCTGCAGCAGGCGGATCTTTTTTGCGAGCTCGGGGGCGGGCGAAGCGGGCAGCTGTTCGGCCAGAACCTGCAGGGTGTCCTGCAGTCCCTGCAGCGCGTTGGCTGACAGCACCGGTTGATGCTTCAGCTCGGCCAGGCCCGCCTGCAGGGTGAGCAGGCTGCCGGCCAGGTTACCGCTGTCCACCGACGAGACGTATTGCGGATGCAGCGGCTGCAGCGTGCGGGTGTCGTACCAGTTGTAAAGGTGGCCGCGGTAGCGTTCCAGCTTTTCCATCGAGGCCAGGGTGTTGCCGATGCGCTGCAGGCATTCCCCGACCGTGAGATACCCGAAATCGACCGCCGCCAGATCGGCCAGCAGCGACATGCCGATGTTGGTGGGCGAGGTGCGCGAGGCGATGGCCGGTGCCGGATAGGCCTGGAAATTGTCCGGCGGCAGCCAGTTGTCATCCGGGCCGACGAAGTCCGCGAAGTAGCGCCAGGTGCGGCGGGCCGCTGTTCTCAGGAAGACCTCCTGATCGACGCTCAGGCCCGGAGTGGGCGCGGCCAGCGGCCTGCTGATCCACCAGCCGACGACGGGCGAGAGCAGCCAGAGCAACAGGATGGGCGCAGCGACGAGCCACGCCGTTCCTGTCATGGCCAGCGCCACGGCCAGCACCAGCGCGAGAGCCGGTGCGATCCACATCTCCCGGAAGAAATCGGTCAGCGACCGGCGTGCGTTGCGACGTGCGTAGGCGGGCAGTTGCCACAGCAGCAGGCCGCGTCGCGTGAACAGCATGCGCACGCCCGAGCGCAGGATCGCGCCCAGGCAGATCAGCGTGTCGTAGGGCAGGAAGGCCAGCGTCAGCAAGGCGAGCATGAGCGGGCGCCCCGCGGATTTGCCGGTCAGGTTCAGGTGCACCAGCCAGTCGCGCTCTTCCGGCTTGCGGATGAGTTCGATTGCGGTGGACAGCAGGGTGGGCAGGAATACCACCGCCATGACCAGCAGGGTCCACAGCCACACGGGTGCCGGGCCCAGCAGCCATCCCCCGGCCAGCAGGGCTAGCAGCGCCGGCGCCACCAGGCTGCGCCGCAGGTTGTCGAAAAGCTTCCACCACGACAGTGCCGAGAGCGGGTTTGCCTGCCGCTTCGCCTTCACGCCATTGGACGGGCCCGGCACGCGCGGCAGCAGCCAGCCAGCCAGCTGCCAGTCGCCGCGTATCCAGCGGTGGCGTCGGCTGGCCTCGATGGCGATGCTGGCCGGATGCTCCTCGATGAGCTCGACATCGGTCACCAGCGCCGAACGCGCATAGCCGCTTTCCAGCAGGTCGTGGCTGAGGATGAGATTTTCCGGAAAGCGTCCGTCGACGGCCTGGCGAAACGCATCGACGTCGTAGATGCCCTTGCCGATGAACGAGCCTTCCCCGAACACGTCCTGGTAGACATCCGACACCTCGCGCGTGTAGGGGTCGAGCCCCGAGTCTCCCGCAAACAGTCGGGTAAAGCGTGACTGGCCTGCGCTGGTCAGGCTGATCGAGGCGCGTGGCTGCAGGATCGCGTAGCCTTCGACGATGCGCCCCTTGGCGGCGTCAAAGACCGGCCGGTTGAGCGGGTGGGCGAGGTTGCCGACCAGGGTGCGGGCCGCGTCGCGCGGCAACTGGGTGTCGGTATCCAGGGTGATGACGTACTGGATCGAAGCGAGGAGGGACTGATCGCCGACGATGTCCGAGAAAGCCGTCTGCGCCCCGCCCCGGAGCCAGGCATTGAACTGCTCCAGCTTGCCGCGCTTGCGCTCGTAGCCCATCCACACCCGCTCGAACGGATTCCACACCCGTGGCCGGTGAAACAGATAGAAGACGCAGGGGCGATCCTCGCGGTAGGTCGCGTTGAGCGCCTCGACCGCGGCGCGCGCGTAGGCGAGCAGGGCTGCGTCGTCCGGCAGCGTCTGCTCGGGCGCGTCGCGAAAATCCGTCAGCAGGGCAAAGAACAGATTGGGATCGCGATTGCCGAGATATCGGATCTCCATGGCTTCGAGCAGATCGTCGACGTCCTGCGGGCTCGCCAGCAGGGTGGGGACGATCACCATGGTGCGGTGGCTGTCCGGAATCCCCCTGGAAAAATCCATGCGTGGCAAGGCACGCGGCGGCAAGGCAAGCGTGACCAGCAGGTTCACCAGCGGGACGGCCAGTGCGGAAGCGGCGATGACGAGCGGAAGCGCAAAAAACCAGATCCGGCCGTCACCCGGCTCGAACCCGCCAACGGACAACACGGCTGCTGTCGCAAGGAGCGTCAGCAACAGGATGGGACCGAGATACAGGGGCAGGCGGACATGCCAGCTCACCCGGCCGATCCGGGATTTCCACGGTAGCCGGCAACCGACTGCCTGCTCCAGGTGCGGGCGTCCTCGGTCGATCAGGTAGTAGCCGACATGCGCGCTACGGTCATGAATCCCCTGTTGCGCGGCGGCCGCCTGCGCGAGCACGATGGCTTCGCGCGCCACTGCCATTTCGCTGCAGGTGCTGCGGCGCGCCACGTCCTCGATGACGTGCCGGTAACGGTCGCGGGTGGAAAAATCCTGGCTGGCGTAACGTTCCATCGGATCTTCGCGCAGGGTCTGCTCGACGACGCTGAGCGACTCGACATACTGCTTCCAGTCCATGGCGCCGATAAAACGCAAACTGCCGATGCTGTTGGCGATGGAGATCTGGTTGGCCGCAGCCGTGCGGCCGGCCGCCTCCGACAGCTCGGTCGCGGTCACCCCCTGTTCGAGCAGTTTCTGCTCGACCCAGGTTTGAACGAAGGCCATGGCGGGCCCCTGCGCCTGAAGCCGGTCGTAGAACTCTTCCACAAACGGTGCGGTCAGCGGCACATCGGCATGGGCAAACTCGGCCAGCAAGTGGATCAGCTGTTTGGGTTCGGTTTCGGCCGTGGCGAGCATGCGGTCCGCCCAGGTGATAGCCGCATCGCGCTCCTCGCGTCGCTGGGCGATGCGTACCCCGACGCGGCGCAGGTTTTCCAGCAGCGCCAGCTGCAGCATGATCGGGAAGGCCCACAGTTCGCCCAGCTTCAAGGGTTCGACAGTCTGGTAGGCGGCGATGAACTGGGTGGCGTTGTCGCTGTCGACGCGGCCGTCCATGTGCGAGATCAGCTCCAGCGCCAGGTCGTATATGCGCGGGAAACCGGCCGACAGGCCATCGGCCAGTCGCGGCAGCAGCCGGCTGTATACACGCGGCAGGTGGCGACGCGCCAGCGTGATCTGTTGCTCGATCAGGTAGAAGTTGTCGAGCAGCCAGGCCTCGGCCGGCACGATCCGTTGTCCCGGCGTGGCGGCGGCGGTGACGACGTCGTAGGCTGCCAGCAGAACCTGCGCATTGTCCGCCAGCCGCGGCAGCAAGCGGTCCGGCCCCGGGCGCGGATCGATTCGATACTGGCCCGCCAGCGTGACCGCGTGACGCTTCAGTTGCTCGATGCTGAACAGATCCGAACGCAGCAACTCGGTGTCCCGGTCGTGGCGCAGCGCATTCAAAGTGCGCGAAGAAAATCCGAACGCGTTGATGTCGATGATCTTCTCCTTGCTCGAACGCGAGGGGGTCCGAGCGGCACGGGTCTAATGAGTCATGCCCGGCGAAAACGCAGGGCATGTATGCCGATGGGCTCGACCGTGTTTTACGCGGGTCTGGCAGGGATTACGGTAGCGCCAAGCGGTCGCGTTGAGTCTGCCGATCGTTGATGACAGGCAACCCACCATGCCGGCCGTTGCCTGTGATGCCAGCCAGGCACATCCCGATCAGGAGAAACGGCTATGGCTTGCTGCGCACAAACAGCAGGACCGCGCCCAGTGCGATTGCACCCACGCCGGCCCAGATGGGGACGTTTACCGTCTTCTTGTCCTTGATCGACAGTTCGATCGGCCCCAGCTTGGCCTCGTGCGTGTCCTGGGTGTAGGTGAATCCGCCATACAACAGACCCAGGCCGCCGGCCACGATCAGTACGATGCCCAGCATTTTGATTGCATTCATTTCATCTTCTCCAGTAGGGATGCACCTGATTCTCGTGATGAGCGACGAGAATGGCGGGGGTACAGCACGCGTGACAGAAACCGCTCAACTCTGCCCCGCATGTTTCAGCGTAGAACAATTTCAGGAGGCTTACAGGCGCCGGCCCTGGATGACACGCAACAGGATCACCACAACCGCGATGATTAAAAGAATGTGTATGAACCCGCCCATGGTGTAGGACGTAACCAGCCCCAGCAACCAGAGGATGATCAGGATGACTGCAATGGTTTCTAACATTTTTCGGCTCCCTATGGTTTTTGTCTCGAAGCGGACAGCCAGCGATTGCTCCGACAACTTGGAACAGAGTAGCGCGCACCGTCCGCACGATCTGTCTGGTACCGAACATAGCCGCAAATTGAGCATCACGGCGTAGTGCTGGCAAGACGTGTCCCGATTCATGCGGCCGATGCGAGGCCGGTCAATCGGGCCGGGGCGGGCCCTAGCCCAGCGTCACGCCCAGCCAGGCACCGATGAAGTATGTCGCCAGGCCGGCCGCGCCGCCGATGCCGAGCATGCGCAGGCCGGAGAGCAGCGCGTGGCGGCCGGTGAACAGGCTCATGCTGGCGCCGACAGCGAACAGGCCCGCCGCGGTGAGCGCGATCGAGATTGTCAGCGCGTTGGCCTGGCCTAACTGGAAGGGCAGCAGCGGCAGCGCGGCGCCGGCGGTGAAGGCGGCAAACGACGAGATCGCCGCCACCCAGGGCGAACCGAGTTCGTCGGGGTTGAGTCCGAGTTCCTCACGCGCCAGCGTGTCGAGCGCGCGTTCGGGATCCTGCATCAGGGTGTCGGCCAGACGTCGCGCCTCGACCGGGTCCATGCCCTTGGCCGCGTAGATCAGCGCCAGTTCGGCGGCTTCCTCGTCCGGGTAGGTTTCCAGTTCGTCGCGTTCGAGGCCGATCTGGTATTCGAACATTTCACGCTGCGAACGCACCGACACGTATTCGCCCGAGGCCATCGAAAACGCGCCCGCCAGCAGACCGGCGACACCGGTCAGCAGGATGATCGAGGGCTCCTGCGCCGCGCCGGCGACGCCGTAGATCAGCGCGGCATTCGACACCAGGCCGTCGTTGACGCCGAATACGCCGGCGCGCAGGGCGTTGCCGGCGCCGCCACTCTGGTGGCGCTTGCCGATGTCGTCGCGCTTCATCGGCATGGGATGCGGCGGGGTATGCGAATAGAGCACCATGCCGCGCACCTTCATCGCCGCCAGCCCGCCGCGCATAGTGCGCGGCCCGAAGATGCGGGTGAGTCGAGCGACGATGCGGGTGCGCAGGTCGGGCTGGAACGGCGCGGGCGCGGGGGCGCCTTTCTGGGTCATGGCGGCCAGCCAGATGTCGGCCTGATCGTCGGCCGCCTGCGCCAGTTCGTCGAACAGCGCCGCGCGCGGGGTGCCGCGTTCGCACTCGGCCACCACGCGGTAGAGCCAGGCCGACTGCTTTTCTTCCTGCCAGGATTCGTAAGGATCACTCATGCCGCTTGTCTCCGGTAGTGAATGGCCTCGGCCAGATGGGTGGGTGTAATGGCGTTGCTGCCGGCCAGATCAGCCACGCTGCGTGCCAGCTTGAGCACGCGGTGATAGGCACGCGCCGACAGATTCAGGCGGACAATCGCCTGCTTCAGCAGGGCTTCGCTGGTTGCGTCCAGTGCGCAGTGACGGTCGATCTCCTGCGTGCCGAGCGCGGCGTTGGGTTTGCCCTGACGTGCCATCTGGCGCGTGCGCGCCGCCTGCACGCGGTGACGGATGGCCGCGCTGGGCTCGCCTGCGTCGGCCTGCCTCAGTTCATCCTGGGTCAGCGCCGGCACGCTGATCTGGATGTCGATGCGGTCGAGCAGGGGGCCGGAAATGCGGCCGCGATAGCGCGCAATCTGGTCCGGCGTGTCGCGGCATGCCTGGGTGGGATGGCCGAGGTAACCGCAGGGGCAGGGGTTCATGGCCGCCACCAGCTGGAAGCGCGCCGGGAAATCCGCCTGCCGCGCCGCGCGGGAAATCGTGATGTGTCCGGTCTCCAGCGGCTCGCGCAGCACTTCCAGCACCTGCCGCGAAAACTCCGGCAGTTCGTCGAGAAACAGCACGCCGTGATGCGCCAGCGAAATCTCGCCCGGGCGCGGATTGCCGCCGCCGCCGACCAGCGCCACTGCGGAGGCGGTGTGGTGTGGCGCGCGGAAGGGGCGACGCTGCCAGTGTTCAAAGCGAAACCCGCCGTTGAGCGATTGCACTGCCGCGGCTTCCAGTGCCTCGGTTTCATTCATCGCCGGCAGGATGCCCGGAAAACGCGCGGCCAGCATTGACTTGCCGGTTCCGGGCGGCCCCGCCATCAGCACCGAATGACCTCCCGCCGCCGCCACTTCGAGCGCGCGCTTGGTGGCGGCCTGGCCTTTGACGTCGGCAAAATCGGGGTAGTCCGGCGCGGTGACCGTGTTGTCTGACACCGGTTCGAGCAGCGTGCCCTGACCCGCAAGCCAGGCGCAGACGTCCAGCAGGCTCGTCGCGCCCAATGTTTCCACGCCGCTGGCGAGCGCGGCCTCGCTGGCCGACGCCACCGGCAATACCAGTTGCCGGCCGGCGGCGCGGGTGGCCAGTGCCATCGCCAGCGCACCGCGCACCGGGCGCAGTTCTCCGGTGAGCGCCAGTTCGCCGGCGAATTCGGCGTGTTTGAACTTGTCGGCGGGAATCTGTCGGGAGGCGGCGAGGATCGCCAGCGCGATCGGCAGATCGAAGCGCCCGGATTCCTTGGGCAGGTCGGCCGGCGCGAGATTGACCGTGATGCGTCGCGCCGGGAATTCGTAGCGCGCGTTCTGGATCGCCGCGCGCACGCGGTCGCGCGCTTCCTTTACTTCGGTTTCCGGCAGCCCCACCAGGGTGAATGCCGGCAGGCCGTTGGCCAGATGTGCCTCGACCACCACCTCGGGCGCGCTCATGCCGTTCAATGCCCGGCTTGTGACGACGGCGACGGCCATTTATGGATTCGGCACGATGAAGTGGGAGGGGGTAGAGAACCGGGGCGCGGGCAAGGCCGCCAATAATCCGGAGTGTGCCGAATCAATACACATTGGAAACCGTGTGTTCTTGAGGCGGCTCCACGATCCATCGCGGGCGGGAGATCGGTTGCACTGGCGTAGTGAGGCGAACATGCAATTGCCGTCTCAGGAATCGGAGCGCTGCTTTTCCAGTTCGGCCAGACGGATTTCCAGTTGCGCCAGCTTCTCGCGGGTGCGCGCCAGCACTTCGGTCTGCACGTCGAATTCCTCGCGGTTCACCATGTCCAGTTTGCCGAGCATCGAGGTCACCCCGGCCTTGAGGTTCTGTTCGATGTCCTTGGCGGGCGACTGCTTCAACACCTCGCCCAGCTTGCTCGCCAGATCGTTGATGAAAGCGGGATTCGGAAATTTCGGATTCGGGTTCATGACAGCCTCCAGTCAATGAGCGAGTGTAGCAAGCACCACGCTGCGGCGCGCAGCACAAAGAGGGTGCATGACGTTTTCATGGCGCACCATGAAAGTGCGGTCTATGCTGATGGCAGGTCCGACTTAATTTTAACTTGTTGTTTTTTAAGTAAAAATTAATTGGCACGGCTTGTGCTCAGGCAACAGTGCGATTTTGCGCGACTTCTTAATTCGGAGAAACTCATGAAAAAACTTGTACACGCTTTGGTTCTGACCGGTCTGGTGGGCGTGCCCACTTTCGCAATGGCTGAAGAGCCCGCTTCGCCGCATACGCTGAGCGGCAACATCACCCTCACTTCGGATTACGTCTTCCGCGGTGTTTCGCAGACCCAGGGCGGCCCGGCCATCCAGGGCGGGTTCGATTATGCGCATGCCAGCGGCTTCTACGTGGGCACATGGGCTTCCAACGTGGCGTGGGTCAAGGAAGGTGGATTTAAGGATGACAGCAGCATGGAGATTGATCTCTATGGTGGTTATCGTGGCACCGCTGGCGACTTTGGCTATGACGTCGGTGTAATCGGTTATTTCTATCCTGGCGACAAAGTCGCTGGCATGCCCAGCCCCAACACCACCGAAGTTTACTTGGGTGCCAGCTGGAAATTCCTGAGCGCGAAGTACAGCCATGTCGTGTCCAAGAATTTCATCGGCTGGGTCAACCCTGTCACGCTCGAAGAGTCCAAGAACAGCGGTTACATCGAGCTGAATGCCAACTACGATCTCGGCGGTGGTTGGGGCGTGCTGGGCCACGTGGGCATGCAGAAAGTCAAGGACTATGAAACCGCCACGGGTGGTGACGCCGACTACACCGACTGGAAAATCGGCGTGAGCAAGGATATCGGCTTTGGCGTCGTGTCCCTGGCTTACACCGACACCAATGCAGACGAAGTGTGCTGCTACACCATTGCTGGTGAGGAAGTGGCGGACGGTCGTGTCTTCGTGTCCTTTTCCAAAACCTTCTAACCCAGTCCGATCGCATGCGTTCCATCCCCGCCACGCGGGGATGGGCCGAAGCCGGATGAACTGTTTAAACGGGAGAGTGGTATGAAATTCGTAACGGCAATCATCAAGCCGTTCAAGCTGGACGAAGTGCGCGAGGCGTTGTCCGCCATCGGCGTCACCGGCTTGACGGTCACGGAAGTGAAGGGGTTTGGGCGGCAGAAGGGTCACACCGAGCTGTATCGCGGCGCGGAGTATGTGGTCGATTTTCTGCCCAAAGTGAAGATTGAAGTGGCCATCAAGGCCGAGTTGCTGGAGCGCGTGATCGAGGCGATCGAGAAAGCGGCCAACACCGGCAAGATCGGCGACGGCAAGATTTTTGTCACCAGCCTGGAGCAGGTCGTGCGCATTCGCACGGGCGAATCCGGCCCCGACGCCCTTTAAGGAGCACGAACATGAAAAAGCTATTTGCTTCGTTGGGCCTGATGCTTGCCCTGATGTCTCCCGGCTTGACGGTGGCGCAGGACGCTGCTGCTCCGGTGGAAGAAGCCGCAGTGGTCGAAACGGTTGAAGCTGTCGCAGTGGAAGCTCCGGTTGCCGCTGAAGAAGCTGCTCCGGCTGAAGCCGCGCCTGCGGAAGAAGCGGCTGCGCCGGTCCCCGACAAGGGCGACGTCACCTGGATGCTGATCGCTACCATGGTGGTCGTTCTGATGACTATTCCCGGTCTGGCGTTGTTCTACGGCGGCCTGGTGCGCACCAAGAACATGCTGTCGGTGCTCACCCAGGTGTTCGCGGTGTTCTGCCTGATCTCCATCCTGTGGGTGATCTACGGCTATAGCCTGGCCTTCACCGACGGTGGTGGCCTGAACAGCTTCATTGGCGGTCTCTCCAAGATGTTCCTGGCCGGGGTCGACACCAGCGTCACGGTGGAAACCTTCTCCAAGGGCGTGGTGATTCCCGAAATGCTGTTCATGGTGTTCCAGCTCACCTTCGCTGCGATTACCACGGCCCTGATCGTCGGCGGCCTGGCGGAGCGCGTCAAGTTCTCCGCGCTGCTGGTGTTCTCCGCGCTGTGGTTCACCTTCGCCTATCTGCCGATGGCGCACATGGTGTGGTTCTGGGGCGGTCCGTCGGCCTTCGACGCACCGGCCGGATTCCTGTTCGCCAAGGGCGCGCTCGACTTCGCCGGCGGTACCGTGGTGCACATCAACGCGGCCATGGCAGCGCTGGTGGGTGCGTTCGTGATCGGCAAGCGTATTGGCTACGGCAAGGAAGCGATGGCGCCGCATAACCTGACCTTCACCATGGTCGGCGCCGGCATGCTGTGGTTTGGCTGGTTCGGCTTCAACGCCGGCTCCAACCTGGAAGCCAACGGCACCACGGTGCTGGCTCTGCTGAACACCGTGCTGGCGGCTGCGGCTGCGGCGCTGGCCTGGATGTTCACCGAGTGGATGATCCGTGGCAAGCCTTCCATGCTGGGTGCGGCTTCGGGTGCGGTGTCCGGACTCGTCGCGATCACCCCGGCTGCCGGTTTCGCCGGCCCGATGGGCGCCATCGTCCTCGGCATGGTGGCGGGTGTGGCCTGCCTCTGGGGCGTGACCGGTCTGAAGCGGGCGCTGGGCTATGACGACTCGCTCGACGTGTTCGGCGTGCACGGCATCGGCGGCATCATCGGCGCCATCGGCACCGGCATCGTCGCCAATCCGGCCCTGGGCGGCTCGGGTGTGTACGATTACGCTGCCGGCGCAGTGGCCGAGTTCAACGCAGGCGGCCAGATCATCAGCCAGCTGTGGGGCGTGGGCACCGTGATCGTGTGGTCGGGTGTGGTGAGCTTCGTGCTCTTCAAACTGGTCGACCTCACCATGGGACTGCGCGTGCCGGAAGAACAGGAACGCGAAGGTCTGGATACGGCCAGCCACGGCGAGCGCGCGTACAACGTGTAAGCCACCCGTTTTCTCCTGGAAGTCTGGGGCGCTCTGCAGAGCGCCCCTTTTTATTGTGCGCTCGCTGCACAGCGCAGATGACCAAGGTCCCGAACCACTTTGGTGCACGACGGAATCGATTTGCACCAGTGTGGATCGTACGGTGATCGGTGAGACCGCCCAATATCGGGGCCGCCGCTAAAATTCCATTTATATACAGTTGTTTGGATTGTTTTCGCGGCTCTGGCACAGGCGTTGCTTTTACTTGAACAACGGGAAAAGCGGCGCTTGTCGCCTGCATAACCGCGAATGCGCAGCTAGGGTTCCGGTCTCATTCGAGATGCCTGGTCCGAGAGCTGCCGGCACCGCCCAGGCGGGGCTCCACGGAGGGATAAAAGCCCGGGAGATAGCGATGGCGTGCCGCTTTCTCCGGAACCAACCCTGACCTTCCGACAAGGAGCAACAACATGAAACTCGCGCGCCTCACCCGTACTCTCATCGCCGGCATCGGCTTTGCCCTGTTGTCCCAACCCACTGCGGCACTTGCCGAAGTCAAGATCGGCGTGTCCGACTGGCCGGGCTGGGTGGCATGGTACGTCGCCGAGCAGAAGGGCTTCTTCAAGAAGCATGGCGCCGACGTCAAGCTGGTGTGGTTCGCCAGCTACACTGATTCGATCAGCGCACTGTCGGCCGGCCAGGTCGACGGCAACTCGCAGACCTGGAGCGACACCATGGCGCCGCTCGCCAAGGGCATCGCGCTGAAGACCATCCTGGTCAACGACAATTCGGCCGGCAACGATGCGCTGATGGTCGGCCCCAAGATCAAGTCGCTCAAGGACCTCAAGGGCAAGAAGATCGCGCTGG
>JAIBFE010000029.1 GCA_019459705.1 Thiobacillus sp.
GATGAGGTACATGGAAAATCAGAAATCCAGAATGGTTTGGTAGTGGCGCTCGAACCCGGCAAAGCCGTGGTCGCCGCCGTCCTCGACGATCTGCCTGGCCCCGGCGTAGTAGGCCACCGCATCGCGGTAATCGAGCACCTCGTCGCCGGTCTGCGCCAGCAGAAGATATCGCTTGGGCAGGGTGATGGCGTCGACATCCAGCGACGCGAGTTCGGCCAGGTGCGACTCGGTTAGTTCCCACTTTTCGCCGGTGTGCCAGTTGGTCTGCGGGCCGAGTGCGCTGCGCAGCAGCGTGTGGGCATGCACCGCCGGATTCACCAGCACCGCTTTCCAGCCGTGCCTTTCCGCCAGATGGGTCGCGTAGAAGCCGCCCAGCGAGCTGCCGACCAGCGTGACCGATTCCGGGCGGCGTTGTTCCAGTTCGGCCTCGACGTGCGCAATGGCCTCGCGCGGGCTGTTGGGCAGCGCCGGGCAGACGTAGTCCGCCGAACGGCCGATGCGGGCCATGTGCTCGCCGAGCAGCATGGCCTTGCCGGACGCGGGGGAAGAGTTGAAGCCGTGGAGATAGACGATCATCCCCGGATTTTACCGGGGCGGCTTCGTTTCCCGAAATGAGCTAGTCGTCGAAGCAGTAGAAGTCGGCCTTGGTCACGCCGCAGTCGGGGCAACTCCAGTCGTCGGGGATGTCGGCGTAACGGGTACCGGGCGCGAGACCGTGGTCGGGGTCTCCCGCCGCTTCGTCGTAGACATAGTCGCAGACGGCGCAGGTCCATTTGCGGAAGGCGGGAGCGGATTCGGGGGCGGAGACCGCAGCAGAAAGATTCATCATGGCAATTTCCACGGATCGAGCGTGGCCAGCAGCTGGTTGAAGATGACGTCGAGTTCGCCGCCCAGCACATCGAGCTGCGGGTTGACGTAGGGTTTGAAGACATCGGAGGCCGGGCGGTGCACCACCCAGGTTCGGCTGTCGGCTTCGTACAGGTGGATGCGCAGCGGGATGTCGATGCCGGCTGCCTTCTCCGCCGCCCACACCTTGACCGCGTAGTCGGGACGGAACACTTCGAGCACCTGGTCGGCAGGCACCGCGATGCCTTTTTTCGCGCAATTGGCCTGGCCGTTGGCGTGCGCAACCAGCCCCATCGGGTAGGCATTGACGGCGGCGATGAGTTTCTCCGCCGCTTCGTCGACGCTGAGGGAGACTGCGAAGCGGATCATGCGACCTCCAGTTCGGGGTGCGCCAGCGCGCAGGCGGCGCTGTCGAATTCGTGCAGCTCCTTGCGCAGATGCTTGATCGCCGGAGTGACGATGGCGATGAAGTAGGCTTCGCGCAGGCGGCGCTGGGCGGGATTGTTGGACAGATAGCCTTTCGCACCGAGCGAGAGCATCGCGGCGTTGGCGGCTTTCAGGCTCAGTTCGCTGCCGGCTAGCCGCAGCTGCAGGGTCGCTTTCACATGCGGCGCGCTGCCGTCGCGTTCGATTTTTTCCGCCAGCGCGTAGGTGGCGGCGCGCGCGGCGTCGAGCTCGGCTTCCAGCGCGTCGGCCTGCACGTCGAGGAAGCGGTTGACGTGGCCGAACTGCTTGTCGGCGCGCTTCATCATCGCCACGCAGGCGTCGACGAGGCCGAGGCCCATGCCCATCTGCAGCAGGATGAAGGCCGACTTGGTGCGGTCGCGGAAGGCGCCGAATTCTTCCGCATGGCAGACCACCCGGCTGTCGGGCAGGAACACGTCGCGGAACTGGCAGGCGAAGGTGTTGGTGCCTTCCATGCCGATGAAGTGCGCGTTCTGCGCCAGCGTGAGGCCGGGCGTGCTGCCGTGCA
>JAIBFE010000054.1 GCA_019459705.1 Thiobacillus sp.
TGCGAAGCCCCGGTTGAACGCGCGGAAAAAGCGTCCCGGCTCATGCGGCTTCTCGCCCTTGAGCAGTGCCACGCAGAGCGCCGGCGTGAGGGTCAACGCGACAAGACCGGAAATCACCACCGAAATCGCGATCGTCGCCGCGAACTGCCGGTACAGCTCGCCGGTCAGGCCGCCGAGAAAATCCAGGCCGGCAAAGGCGACCACGTGCTCGACCGTGGGGTCCTTGCGCACGATCGCATCGACCTGCTTCACCACCGCCTCGGTGCGCGACAGCGCCGAGCCGTCCGGCAGGTACACCGCACTGATGTAATAGCCCTGATCCTCGTCCGGCACCAGACTGCCGGGGGTGAACTTCCACAGCGTGACCGCGGCGGCGATCATCAGCAGGTAAATCGACAGCGCGACCAGCGAGCGCCGCATGAGGAATTTCACGCCGCCCTGGTAGTGGTGGGTCATGCCGGCAAAGCCGCGGTTGAAGGCGCGGAAGAAACGTCCCGGTTCGTGCGGCTTCTCGCCCTTCAGCAGTGCCACGCACAGCGCCGGCGTCAGCGTCAGCGCGACGATGCCCGAAATCACCACCGAGATGGCGATCGTCACTGCGAACTGGCGGTACAGCTCGCCGGTGAGTCCACCCAGGAAGGCAATCGGGATGAACACCGCGCACAGCACCAGCACGATCGCGATCACCGGGCCGGTGACCTCGCGCATCGCCAGCAAAGCGGCCTCGCGCGGGGCTTTCTTTTCCTCGTGGATGATGCGCTCGATGTTCTCCAGCACCACGATGGCGTCGTCGACCACGATGCCGATCGCGAGCACCATGCCGAACAGCGTCAGCGTATTGATCGAATAGCCGAGCAGCAGCAGGCCGACGAAGGTGCCGAGCAGCGACACCGGAACGGCGAGTATGGGGATGAGCGTCGCGCGCCAGTTCTGCAGGAACACGAACACCACCAGCACCACCAGCAGGATCGCCTCGCCCAGCGTCTTCACCACCTCGCGGATCGACACCTCGACGAAGCGCGTGGTGTCGTAGGGCACGGCATAGTCGAAACCATCGGGGAAGCTTTTCTTCAGTTCCTCGACCGTGCGCGTGACCTCGTCACCGACTTCGAGCGCATTGGCGCCCGGCTGCAGGAAAATGCCCACCAGTGTCGCCGGCTTGCCGTTGTAGAGGCCGGCGAAGTCGTAGTCCTTCGAGCCGAGTTCGACCCGCGCCACGTCTTTCAGATACAGCAGCGAACCGTCCGCATTGGCGCGCACGACGATGTTCTCGAACTCCTTGGGGTCGGCGAGCCGCCCCTTGGCGGTGAGCGAATACACCAGCGCCTGGCCGTTGTCGACCGGCGGCTGGCCGATCTTGCCGGGCGCGAACTGCGCGTTCTGCTCGTTGATCGCACGGGACAAGTCGGCGACCGTCACACCCAGCTGCGCCATGCGGTCGGGCTTCAGCCAGATGCGCATGGCGTAATCCTTGGCACCGAAGATCTGCACGTTGGTCGTGCCCGGAATGCGCTTCAGCCGGTCCAGCACGTTGAGCGTGACGTAGTTGCTGGTGTAGAGATCGTCGTAGCGGCCGTCGGGCGAGAGGAAAGCGAGCACCTGCAGGAAGGCCGATGAGCCCTTCTCCACCGTCACGCCCTGGCGCCGCACCTCTTCCGGCAGCCGCGCCTCGGCCTGCTTGACGCGGTTGTTGACGTTCAACGCAGCCTTGTCGACGTCGGAACCGATCTCGAACGTGACCTGGATTTCCAGCACGCCGTTGGAGGCCGAGGTCGACGACATGTACATCATGTCCTCGATGCCGTTGATCGCGTTCTCCAGCGGCGCCGCGACGGTCTGCTCCAGCACCCCTGCCGAGGCGCCCGGATAGATCGCACGCACCGTCACCACCGGCGGCGCGATTTCCGGATACTGCGCAATCGGCAGTACGCGCATCGCCAAAAGACCGGCGAGCACGACGAGGACGGACAGCACGACGGAGAAGATCGGCCGGTCGATAAAGAAGCGCGAGAACATGACAGCTCCTTATTTTTGTGCGGTAGCGGGCGTGCCCGCCTTGCCCGGCACGCCCGTTGGGGCGCCGGCCTCGCTTGGCGCGACCGGCATGCCGGGGAAGAAAATCCGCGCCATGCCGTCGACCACCACCTTGTCGCCGGGCTTCAGCCCTTTCTTGATTACCCAGCGCCCCGTTCCCGGCTCGCTGCCCCCCACCCAGGCACCCACCTCGACCGGCCGCGGCAGCGCGACGGTCATGCCCTTTTCGCCGGGTGTGGCGACGTAGACGAACTTGCCGGTGGGACCGTCCAGCACGGCCGGTTGCGGCACGCTGATCGCGTCCGGCAGCTGGCCGCCCTCGACGACCACCCGCACGAACTGGCCTGGCTTCAAAGCGCCGTCGGCGTTGGCGAACTCGGCGCGCATGTCGAACGCGCCGGTCTGGGCGTTTGCCTTGTAGTCGCTGAAATTGAGCGTGCCGCTGGCATCGCTGCGGGTGCCGTCGGCAAGCACCAGACCGACACGCTGACGGCCCTGTTCGAGACTGCCTTCCGCACGCTGCTTTTCCAGCGCCAGACGTTCGTCCTCGCCGATCGAGAAACGCGCATAAATGGGGGCGATCTGCGCCAGCATGGTGAGCGCCGGTCCGGTGGGGCTCACCAGCGCGCCTTCCACCTGCAGCGCACGCCCCATCACGCCTGACAGCGGCGCACGGATTTCGGTATAGCCGAGATTGATGCGTGCGTCGGCGAGATTCGCCTCGGCCGTGCGTACCCCCGCTTCGGTCACCGCCACGGCGGTTTGGGTGGCATCGAGCGCGCGTGCACTGACGAAGCCTTGCGCGGCAAGCGTGCGATTGCGGTCGAGTTCGAGTTTCGCTTCTGCCAGCAGGGCCCGCCGGTTGGCCAGCTCGGCGCCCGCCGCCCGCGCCTGCGCGGCGAGGCTTGCGCCGTCGAGCTTGAACAGCAGCGGGGCCGCGGTAAAACCCCCCCCCAGCCACCAAAAAAACCCCCACAAGTAACGCCCCCCCCCCCCGGGGGGATTAAACAACCCCCCCGCCCCCCACCCCCCCCCCCCAAATAAAAATAAACCCCC
>JAIBFE010000055.1 GCA_019459705.1 Thiobacillus sp.
CGTGTCGCCGAGTTCCCTGATCTTGTTGGTGCAGGTGGTCAGCGCGAAGCCCGCTTCCTGGTGGCGCCGTTCGGCCGCGCGCTGCAGTTCGCGCGCCTCGAACACCGCGCGGTCAGCCTGGTCGCGCAGCTGGCGCGCGGCGTAGAGCGCCTCGCGGGCGGCATCGCCCTGCGCGCGATACTCCTTGAGACGGGCTTCCAGCGAATCCAGCGTGGTGCGCTCGCTGGTCTGCAGGCGGGTGACTTCGTCGAGTTCCTGGGTGATCTGGGTCGCACGGCTCTGCACCCGTTCCACCGCCTGCTGCAGACGCAGCAGTTCCATCTGCGCCGTGTGGTGGCGGCTCTGCGTCTGGCCGGTCTGCGCGCGCAGCGCCTGAACCTCGCGCTGACGCTCCATGTAGCGCTGCTGCGTCTCGGCGTAGGCGGCTTCGAACTGCGCCACCTCGTCGCGCAGGCGCGCGGCATCCGTCGTCAGCCGTTCGAGTTCGCGACCGCGCGCGAGGATGCCTTCGACCGCGGTGTGCGGGCCGTGGAAAGTGACGCTGTGGCGGGTGAACAGATGGCCCTGCGGGGTGACGACGGTTTCGCCGGCCTCGAGACTGGCGCAGCGGGCGCGCGCGGCATCCACGTCGTCGGCCCAATATACGCCGGCCAGCCAGTCGGCGAGCGCCGCGTGGGCAGCGGCATCGTCGCTGGCGATCTTGCTGGCCAGCCATTCCGGCGCGGCGGCCGCGGCAGCGCCCTGTCCGGTCCAGATGGTGAGTCGCGCCGGCGGCGCATCGGCAAACCAGTCGGGGGCCGCATCGGCCGCCACCGCCTGCAGGCGCTCGCGCAATACTGCCTCGACCGCGGCTTCCCAGCCGGGGGCGACGCGCAGTTTTTCCCACAGGCGCGGGGCTGCATCCATGCCGCGCTGACGCAACCAGCCGCCAAGTTTTTCGTCGGCTTTCAAGCTTTCCTGCAATTTTTTCAGGGCGGCGAGCTCGGCCTCGGTCTGGTGCAGCGTCTTGCGCGCAGTTTCGAGTTCGTGCGTGTGCCGGGTGCGGGCGGCGTCGAGTTCGGGCAGTGCGGTCTCGGCGTCCTTGAGCCCGGTTTGCGCGGTCGCCAGCGTCTGCGCCAGTTCCTCAAGCTCGACCTGCTTCTTCGCCAGGCCCGCCGAATCCGGGCGCGGCAACTGGGCCTGTTCCTGGGCGAGCCGGCGCTGGCGGGCATCCAGCTGTTCGAGCTGGCGCTTGGTGTGGCCGAGGCTGTTTTCGTCGACCTGGCGCGATTGATCCAGTTGCGACACCGCACGCTGCGCTTCGCCCACGGCCTGCTGCGCCTCGCGCAACGCGGCTTCCTTCTGTGGCAGGGTGCTGTCGGTGGCCTGGCGTGCGGCGGCTTCGGCTTCCATCAGCGCGGCCTCAAGGTCGGGCTGCTGCGCGTTCACCTCGTTCAGGGCGTCGAGTGTGGTGGTGCGGCGCGCCTGCTGGGCCTCCATGCGTGCGCCCAGATCCTGCACCTGGCGGTAGAGGCGATCGCGGGTGGCGTTCTGGTGCGCCATGGTCTGCTCGATGCGCGCGACTTCCGACTGCGCCTGGTAATACGTGGCCTGTCGCGTGTTCAGCGTGTCCTGCCCGGCAAACTGGGTCTGACGCGCGGTTTCCAGCTCGGATTCGATATGCCGCAGGCGCGCGGTTTCGGCTTCCAGCTTGTTCTGCGCCTCGGTCAGGTCCTTGTCGATGCGCGCACGCTGCTGGGCGGCGTCGTGCTTGCGGGCAAACCACAGGCGGTGCTGGGAAAACGTCAGATCCGCCTGAAGACTGCGGTAGTGCTGGGCGACTTCGGCCTGCGCGGTAAGCTTCTGGACCTGTGTCTTTATTTCGCGCTGGATGTCCTCGACGCGGTTCATGTTGTCGCGCGCATCCTTCAGGCGGGCTTCGGTTTCCTTGCGGCGTTCCCTGTACTTGGACACGCCCGCGGCCTCTTCCAGGTAGCCACGCAGCTCCTCGGGCTT
>JAIBFE010000141.1 GCA_019459705.1 Thiobacillus sp.
CCACCGCCGCACCCTGCCGCTCGACAAGAAGGGCGAGCTGATCCACGCGCACCCCGACTTCCAGCTGGTGATCTCCTACAACCCCGGCTACCAGACGCTGATGAAGGACCTGAAGCAGTCGACCAAGCAGCGCTTCACCGCCTTCGACTTCGACTACCCCGATGCCGCGCTGGAAGCGCAGATTGTCGCGAAGGAAACCGGCATGGACGAAGCCGTCGCCGCCAAGCTGGTGAAGATCGGCGGCGTCGCCCGCAGCCTCAAGGGGCACGGGCTGGACGAAGGCATCTCGACGCGCCTGCTGGTGTACGCGGCGACGCTGATCAAGGACGGCGTGGAACCGCGCGACGCCTGCCGCATGGCGCTGGTGCGCCCGATCACCGACGACGCCGACATCCGCGAAACGCTGGACCACGCCATCGACGCGACCTTCGCCTAAGACCCGAACGTGAGCACGGTGACCGAATACCAGCATCCCCTCATGGCTGCTTACTGGAAGCAGCTTGACACCCGCTTTCCGCAGGTGGAGGAGGTGTTCGAGGATGTCATGGCCGAGGCCTTGGCGGTGCTCACGCGCGCAGGCATCGACGCCTACCTCGAAGCCGGTCGCGTGATCTGAAAGCTGGGGCGTGGCGTCGAGCCGATGCTGGCTTTCATGGAGGAGTGGCCGTCCACCGCGAAGGCGGTGGGAGAGACCGCGCTGCCGGCGGTGATGGCGCTGATCCAGCGCATGCAGAAATCGCCCAACGGCCGCGCGATCACGCCGTTCCTCCAGCCGCTGGCGCGGGTGGGGCGGCGGCTGCAATCCGAGGATCAGCTGCAGCACTACCTCGACGTGACGCTCGATTTCATGGAGCGCACCACCGGCTCCATCCACGGCCACCACACGACCTTCCCCAGTCCAGGCCTGCCGGAATTCTTCGCCCAGGCGCCCAACCTGCTTAGCCAGCTGACGCTGGCCGGCCTGAAGAACTGGGTCGAATACGGCATCCGCAACTACCGCACCCACCCCGAGCGGCAGAAGGACTACTTCAGCCTGCAATCGGCCGACGCCCGCGCGGTGCTGCAGCGCGAGCGCCATGGCACCTTGCTGGTCGACGTCGAACGCAAGCTCGATCTCTACCTGCGCGGCCTGTGGCAGGACAGCGATCAACTGGTGCCGTACTCCACCGCGTTCGACGAAATCCGCAAACCCATTCCCTACTACGACAAGCTCGGCATCCGCCTGCCCGACGTGTACGACGATGCAGACGACATCAGCGGCCTCGACCGCTATCGCGCCACGCTTGCCCACATCGTCGGCCACCGCCGCTGGTCCGAGGCGCAGGTCGCCGACAACTGGAGCCCGTTCCAGCGCATGGCGGTGGAGTTCTTCGAGGACTGTCGCGTCGAGACGCTGCTGATCCGCGAATACCCCGGCCTGCGTACGTTGTTCCTCGCGCTGCATCCGAAACCTTTGGAAACCGCCTGCGATCCCGAGACCACCTCCTGCCTGCGCCATCGCATGGCGATGCTGTCGCGCGCGCTGCTCGATCCGGATCATGGCTACACCGATGCGGCCCTCAATGACTTTGTCAGCCGCTTCCACGCCGTTATGGCTGAAGGGGAATCCAGCACCGAGGAGATCGCCGCGCTGGCGCTCTCCTACGTCGCCAAAACCCGCCGCCAGAGCGACCAGTTCGCCAAGGTCCACTTCGACGACACCGTGGTCGATTACCGCGACGACAACCGCCAGCTGTGGAAATTCATCGAAGCGGGCGACGAGGAAGAGGCCTTCGACGAGAAGCGCAAGATCGAGCCGGGCGAAGAAATCCGCGGCCTGCCGCCGCGCCATTACCCCGAGTGGGATTACGGCAGCCAGACCTACCGCCCGGACTGGGCCAGCGTGTACGAGGCGCTGCACCCCAGCGGCAACCCGGCCGACATCGACCGCCTGCTTGCCAAGCACGCCGCGCTCGCCAAGCGGCTGAAGAAAATGCTCGACCTCCTGAAGCCGCAGGACAAGGTGCGCATCCGCTATCAGGAAGAAGGCAGCGAGCTCGACCTCGACGTCGCCATCCGCTCGCTGATCGACTTCAAGGGCGGCGCCACCCCCGATCCGCGCATCAACATGAGCCACCGCACCGACGGCCGCGACATCGCCGTCATGCTGCTGCTGGACTTATCCGAGTCGCTCAACGAGAAGGCGGGTGGCTCCGACCAGACCATTCTGGAGCTCAGCCAGGAGGCGGTCTCGCTCTTGGCCTGGTCGATCGAGAAGCTCGGCGATCCGTTCGCCATCGCCGGCTTCCACTCCAACACCCGCCATGACGTGCGCTACCTGCACATCAAGGGCTACGGCGAGCACTTCAACGACGACGTCAAGGCGCGGCTGGCCGCGATGCAGGCGGGCTACTCGACCCGCATGGGCGCGGCCATGCGTCACGCCGCGCATTACCTCGGCGCACGTTCCGCCGACAAGAAGCTGATGCTGATCCTCACTGATGGCAAGCCGTCCGACGTCGATGCCCACGACGAACGCCTGCTGATCGAGGACGCCCGCCAGGCCGTCAAGGAACTCGACCGAGACAGGATTTTCACCTACTGCATCAGCCTCGATCTCAAGGCCGACGAATATGTCGCCGACATATTCGGCCGCCAGTACACCGTCATCGACCACGTCGAGCGGCTGCCGGAAAAACTACCTGCGCTTTTCATGGCACTCACCAAGTGAGTGCCATGAAGGGTAGCTTTCGGCGCAGGCTAACGTGAGTAGAGCGAACGTTAAGCTGCGAAGCAGCGGCCGTAGCCAAAAGACACCTGAGTTGTTCATGGCACTGACGAAATAGCGCCGGTGCGGGTCCGGCAGCGAAGACTATTGCGCGATGCCCTGAAATACCTGGCGATACAAATCCCGCATGCGAGCGACTTGAATCGCAGACGCTCTCCCGCCATAACGCGCATCTTCGAAGTGACGCGTGATTTCCCCGGTCTCCTGGCGCAGGTCACGGTAGAACGAATTGATTTCAGCCAGAAACTCGCGCGTGTTTTCATGGCCGTCCCGTTCGATGTTCTGCAGCTTGAATAATCGCACCATCGCCTCGTAATAGGTTCGTGCGCCCTCTGCATCGCTGCCGTGCATGCCCAGCAGGGCAAGCCGCACATAATCGAATCGTGTTCGCAGCCAGGTGGCCACCCGTGCCTCCCGCATCAGCCTGTACAGGGCATAGAGCAGGACCAGCAATCCCAGGGCGCTCAGTGTCTGGGCGATCCTGTCGCGGTTTGTCTTGAGCCACGCCTTGAGCGCGTCCCAAAGTTCTCCGATGCGCTGCCGGACGGGTTTCATCGCCGACTCCAGTCCTTCGGTCAGGTCGGCCATTCCGTTGATCACATCACGCTGCCATTCCGGCATTCCCTTCCGCACAGCGGCTGCGCGCATGTCCCCCGGCGAGGGCCAGCCCGACCGCAGGCTTTCTCTGCCTGGTCCGTACCCGGCTGTTCCGCCACCGCCAGCGCCTCCGTCGGCGCCCGCGCCGGATTCCCCCCCGCCATTGCCGGTCTGGAGCTTGCCGTCCCCCATGCTGAAGCCGGCCGGCTGTCCAAAGCGCCACGACATCGACACCCAGGTGGCCTGCGGGGTGAGCGCGTACAACAGCAAGCCCAGCGCAAGGATCACCGCGGTCGCCGCGGCAATGGCCGCCCCTTGCGCCCCCACGACCTGATGTCCGAGGCTCTGCTCGCGCAGTTCGTCCGCCTTGCGGTTGATCTGCTCGGCCACCAGGGTGAACACCACGGCGGCCACGTACGGCACAAGATAAAACAACAGGGTCCAGTCGGCCCGGAAATGCGTGGCGGCAAACATCACCATGATGAGAGAAATGAGCAGACCCAGATGCAGATGCCGCCGCGTGGTGGTGACGCAGTTGTAGGACACCATCAACATCGCCAGCAGGTAGAGACCGGCACGCGGGAATCCCCACATGGGGATGAAGATCAGCGCAGTCAGCAGTGCCCCTGAAAACAGCATCCGCCGCATCCAGCGCTTGCCCGCCTCGGTGACCTCGCCGCCCTGGCGCCAGCCCACCCGCAGGGTGAGCGCGATTGCGACCGTCCACAGCAGGACCTCGACCGCGAACCCGCCGTACTGGATATCGAGAAAGGCATTGCAGACCAGCGCCAGCGCCTGCGCGGCAAACAGGCCGAGATAGGCGGGCAGATATCGCAGCGGCGTGTTCATCGATTGAATGCGCTCACCAGGTTGTCGCCATTGCGGAGGGTCAGGTAAGTCACGCCGCTGTCCAGCAGTCCCACCCAGGGCGATGGCCGGACCTGGTGCGGCCTCGCCGCTTCGTCCAGAAAAGATTCGCGTTCGAAGGCAATCGCCAGAACATTGGCCCCGCGTGCGCGCAGCAGGGCAATGGCCTGGATCGTGGCGCTGACACGTGCCTCCGGTTCGGACAGGAACACCACCACCGTCTGCCCGTGGCGGCATCGCATGGCAACGTCTTGCAGCGCCTTGGCGTAGGGGATTGCGCCATCGGCGTCCACCACGGCCAGCGCATCGAGGAGGCTGCTGAAGTGCGCCTCGCCGGTGCCCAGGCCAATGGCCAGGCGGCGGGAGCCTCCACCGCCCAGGCAGACCGGCATGTTGTTGTTGATCGCGTAGCGCGCGATGGACGCGGCGATGCGCACCGCGTATTCGAAACTCGAATGCCTGCCTTGGCCCACATTGGCGTCGGCCGACAAATCCAGCGCGATATACAGCGAGGCGGAGGCCAGCGGCTCGAACTCCTTCACCATCAGTTCGTTCAGGCGAGCGGTGGTCGGCCAGTGCACGTGGCGCGGATTGTCGCCGCGGCGATACTCGCGCAGACCCGAGAATTCGGCTGCGCCCGTGCCCTCCGGCAATAGAAACCCGCCGCGATGGATCTCGCTGGGCGTGCCGGACAGCGGCAGCGCAACGATGGAAAACACGTCGGGGTAGATGGTCAGCGTCTGCACGCCGCCGTTGGTGTGCCGGCGCGCCTCGGCCAGCCCGAGCGGAAAACTGGAGGCAAGCCCCACCGGGCCGAGCTGATAGAACCCGCGCTTCTCGCACAGCACCGGCACATCGAAGCTGCGCGTCGCGTTGCCGCCGATGTAGGCCACCACCCCCAGGGTCTTGTCGCCCATGCCTCCCATCCCGAGCGCTGCGCCGACGAAAGGCAGGCGATCCACGGCCTCCACCATGAACCGTGGCAGCCAGCCGCCATTGCGCATTTCCACATGGAAATGGATGGTCTCGCCCTCCTCGGCGCGCTGCGGTCCGGTGCGCGTCACCGACAGGCCCTTTACCAGCCAATGCGGCCAGGCAAACCCGGTAATCAGCGTCGCCAGCAGAATGGCGGCGATTGCCCACGGCAAGGTCTGGTCCCGGTTGATGGCGGCCGCATAGGCCACCAGCGTCAGGCCGGCCAGTACCAGCGGCTTAAGGTAGCGCGGCTTCCAGGCGGGAACGCTGAGTGTCATCGTCTACCTCCAGTTCCGTGCGCATCCGTCTCACACTGGCGGCGGCACCTGATCCAGCACGTCCTTCAGAATCTGGTGTGCGGTTTTTCCCAGTGCCGCTGCCTGCGGCCGCACGATGAGGCGATGTTCCAGTACCGGGCTGGCCATGTACTTGACCATGTCGGGCGTTGCATATTCGCGGCCCTGCAGGAAAGCCAGGCCACGTACGCCGCGTGCCAGTGCAAGCGTTCCGCGGGGGCTCGCCCCCAGCCGCAGGTCGGGGTGCTGGCGCGTGGCGGCGGTGATCCGCGCAATGTATTCGGCCACGTCCGGGTGGATGTGTATCTGTTTGACCTTCTCGCGCGCGGCCACGATTTCCGTTTCGGTCGTCACCGGCTGCAGATGCTCGATGGGATGCGACAGGGCCTGCGCGCCGAGAATTTTCACTTCCTCCGCCAGCGTCGGATAGCCGACGCTGAGTCGGACGAAGAAACGGTCGAGCTGCGCTTCCGGCAGTACGTGGGTGCCGGCCATGTCGATCGGATTCTGGGTGGCCAGCACCATGAACAGGGGTGGCAGGTCGTAGGTGTTGCCGTCCACGCTGACCCGGAACTCCTCCATGCATTCCAGCAAGGCGGACTGCGCACGCGGCGTGGCCCGGTTGACTTCGTCGGCCAGCAGGAGATGGGTAAACACCGGCCCGGGACGAAACTCGAAGTCGCCGGTTTTCTGGTTATAGATCGGCACGCCCGTGATGTCCGAGGGCAGCAGGTCGGGCGTACATTGCAGCCGCTTCATGTCTACCGCCACCGAACGTGCGAGCGCACGCGCCAGCATGGTTTTTCCTGTGCCGGGCACATCTTCCAGCAGCACATGACCCCGGCAAAGCAATGAGATAGCGGCCAATTCGATCACCGGGCGTTTGCCGATGATGACTTTTTCGACGTTGTCGATCAGGGTCTGGATGGATTGCATGGTCATTGTTGTTGAGAGGAGGGCAGCAGGCGTTTTCGGTCAGCACATGCTTAATACCATCAAACCGTGCTTTTCCAATAGCGGGCAGATCATTTGAGATACTCCTTCCGCAAAACCGGCACCGCCCTCACGCCTGCCAAACCCCGTATCCCGCTTCACGGAAGTCGATGGCCAGCTCCACTTCCAGGGCGCGCGCGTCGTCATACGACAGCGGGCCATACAGTTCGTAGAGTTCAGGCAGCAGGCGCAGACCGTATTCCTTGACGAAGCGATTGGACTGGATGTCGGCCTTGTGCTTGTCGAAGCGCACGTCGGGATCCAGTCCCGTCATGCCGACATAGATGCACGGCTTGCCCTCGATGTAACCGGGGTTGGCTTTCCTGAACCGGCCTTCGCAGAGAACATCCTTCGACAGGTCGATCACATAGACGTGATAGTGGTCCCTGCGGCCCATCGCCTTATTCGTCGTGTTCGAACATCTCGATGCGCACGGTTTCCGCCACCGCATCCGCCACCCAGGCCTGCAGCGCAGGCAGCGCCAGCACTGCTTCGGCATAGTCCTTCGCCGCGCCTTCCAGCGCCACGCCATAGGTCTGAAAGCGCAGCACCACCGGCGCATACATCGCATCGGCAATACCGAAGCGCCCGAACAGGAAATCGCCGCCGCTGCCGAAGCGCGCGCGGCAATCCGTCCAGATCGCCAGGATGCGTTCGATGTCCGCCAGGCATTCCGGCGTGCGCCCCTTGTCCGGATAGCGGGCGCGAATGTTCATCGACATGTGCTCGCGCAGCGCGCCGAAGCCCGCGTGCATCTCCGCACTCACCGAGCGCGCCACCGCCCGCGCCGCCGCATCGGCCGGCCACAACTCGTGTTCAGGAAAGCGCTCGTGCAGGTACTCGCAGATCGCCAGCGAATCCCACACCCGGATGTCGCCATCATGCAGCGCCGGCACCTTGCCCGAAGGCGACCAGGTCGCCAGCGTTGCGGCCGACTCCGGCAGGTACAGCGGAATGCGCACCTCCTCGAAGGGAATGCCCGCCTGGCGCAGCACCAGCCAGGGACGCAGCGACCAGGACGAGTAGTTCTTGTTGCCGATGACGAGGGTGAGGTGAGGCATGGGGATAGGGGCTCATGGAGTTATTGGGGGTTTGTTCGACACGCATTGAATGCGGTGATGAACAGATCCAAATAGCGCCTCACCTTATCTGCCCTGGCACTATCGCTATCCGTCTGTACCTCACTGAGGATGTGGCCAGTGAATCGCTCAAATAGCTTGTTGTTTGAAAACAATTGGGTGATGAGTGATGCTGTCTCGAGTAGACAGGGTGCTGCTGCCTCTCTACCGAGCAGCCCTGCGCCAGCCAGATCAGGGTCGAAGTCTGCCCGAGCCATCAGTTCCTGTTCCGAATCGTATAGACGATCCATATTCCCCGCTTCTGCATACCTCGAAAGGATGTGGAAAAAGTCCTGTGCGTCTTTCCCTCGATTTTCCGGCCAGCGATCCAACCAGGTGATGAGCTTCAGCACGGCCAGCGAGGGAAGCGAAGCGACAGCTACAGTGAGCCCCGGAAGAACCTCAACCTTGACGGCGGAATCAGCCGCCTCACTGAATCCTGCAACGTTCATGATCATGGCACGATCGGGCGGCCAGGCGATCATCCTGCCGTCCTGTTCAATACCGCCAAATGGCACGAGGTCGATCCATGGACGATGAATGTTGCCCACGTAGAACAGCCTTTGTACAGTGCCTGGGGCAATTTCAAATGCCCCCGTCTCGATCAATCCATTTTTCAGGGACTGGAACGTGGGCCAGTCTTTTACAGTCACCCCAAAATCGACATCCCGTGTGGCTGGGCCGGGTCGTTGGCCGTGCACATGTTCCAGCAGGATGACCCTGGCTAGCGCTCCAGCCACAAAATAGCGGAGGTTGAGGTTGCGAGCTACCTGATCCACGTGCCGCATGATCTCAAGCTGTGTGGCCTCAAGAGGCTTGTCAGGCCTAATTTTCAGCGTTGGCCAAATAACGGTCATAGATCATCCGTGCGGTTTCGAGATTCCTGCTATCCGTGGTTGCCATGAGATCGGCATAGGCAAGCAAGGGAGGAGCCGTGTCATCGGGTTGTTGTGCTTGCCAGGCAGTTTCTTCAGCCACATCCCAGAATGCTTCTAGCACTTCGATATCTCCATTTACATCGGGCCGGAGTCGTTGTTCCAGGATCAGTCGGGCGGGCTTGCCATGCAAGTAAATGGTGAAGGTCGCTGGCTTTAAATATCCAGTCAATTTGTCTGCCGCGACCTCGCCACCCCAGCGAGCTTCATATTCAGCGAGGTCGACGTTCTTCCACCAGTCGGGATGGGGGGCACGAAAGCGACGGACATTCAGCTTCGGGCGCAGCTTCACGGGGTAAAAAGCAACCCATTCCTGCATCAGGCGGTCGGGGTTGTACAAACGTTTTTCACCCCGTAACACCTCGTGGAGATATCCCTTGGTATGTAGATCCCTTAATACCCAACCTACCGTTCCCAGCGCGACACCTGCAGCCTTGGCGATATCTCGGTAGTTCCTTCCGGCGAGGGCGGGGTTCAGCAACAGCGCGAAGATGACCCGCATCCCTGTGGGTTTGAACGCCTGATGCGGCGCAACTTTTGTATTCAATTCCGGGATGTCGGGTTTTTTCCGCCCAGCGACATATACGAACAGACCGGGGGCATCCAGATAAGCATTGCCAGCGGCATCGAGGAACGGAATTTTCAGTAGCCTGCAGCGTTCTGCCATCTCGGCCGTCATGTAAGGCACGACCAGCATCCTGGGTTCTCGATAAAATCCTCGCAAGCCTTGCCAGGTTTCCAGAATCTTGAAGCGATCAATGGCCGCCAGCTTTACCTCGGTGGCGTACCTGGCGCGCACTGTGCCTTTTTCAAATTCGACTATGGCATCAACTCCCGTATCTAGAAGGCCTTGAGTTTGGTAAGGAACGATTTGCGCCCCCATATCAGTCAGATGGCGAAATGCGTTTACGGCTCGCTCTAATAGCTGTTCTGCTTCCCCGGGAATATGCAATAAGCCATTAACCATGTTCATCTTTCCAAGATTTTCACGTTACGTGAACATGAGAATAGATGAACATGCGTGATTGTTCAAGTTATGTTTACGTTCACGTAACGTGAACAAAGGGGTAGATGAACAATGGGTTGTGTCAATCCATATAGCATATTGATTATGTAGGATTTTTTGCGTTGTTGGCCACGGCAGGCGCGGCCTCCCCCCGCCCCAGCAAATAATCCAGAAACGCCCGCGTCACCACCGACAGCTGCCGCCCCGCCGGGTAGACCGCATACCAGTGGCGCAGGATGGGAAAGCCTTCGACGTCGAGCACGGCGAACTGGTCGGGCTGGTTGAGCGCGAGGGCGTGGCGGGACAGGGCGGAGATGCCGAGGCCGGCGAGAATGGCCTGCTTGATGGCCTCGTTGCTGCCCAGTTCCAGGCGCGGGTGGATGTTGAGGCCGTGCCCGGTGAAGGTGCGCTCGATGGCGTTGCGGGTGCCGGAGCCTTTTTCGCGCATCAGCCACGGTTCCCGGGCGATGCGTTCGAGCGGGATCTTCTTCGTCTTCGCCAGCGGGTGGTCGGGCGCGGCCAGCACGATGATGGGGTTGTCCATGATCGGGGTGGCGACGACGTCGATGTCTTCCGGCGGCTGGCCGACGAAGTAGAGGTCGTCCAGGTTGTCGGCCATGCTGGCCAGCACCTGCTCCTTGTTGGTGACGCGCAGGCTGACGTCGATGCCGGGATACAGCTTGACGAATTCGCCCAGCAGGCGCGGCGCGAAATAGGAGGCGGTGGTGATCGCCATC
>JAIBFE010000062.1 GCA_019459705.1 Thiobacillus sp.
TCTTGCGCACGCTGCCGCGAGCTATGCCTACTACCACACGGTCGCCCGGGGACAACCAAAAATCGCAGTCGACCAGCAAACGGCGGGGTTTGCGCTGTAACAGTTCGGCAATGCGGCGCGACGAACAACCGCGACCGCCGCACGTCCCGCAGCCTGACGGTTCGACTGCCTGAACCCAGATGCCGTTTGCTGCGGTCTTGATGACTTCGGCCGTTTGTTCCAGCATGGCGGCGTTTTTTTGTTTTTCACCGAGTTGCCGGTTTCGATCAGCGCCATGCTCGGCACTTCACCCAAGGTCGTCACGGTGTAGCCGTCGACCTCGCGCGCATAGACCCCGATCGCACCTTCGGCTGTCAGTCCCTGCAGGCGCTGCGCCTGGGGATTGACGGGCTCGATGAACATCGACAGCACGCTCAAGCCATCCGAAAACACCCGATGGGTGACAGGCGCCTGTTTGCCCGGCAGGAAACGCACCGCTTCCTGCACCTGCTCGAATCCCGGCGGCGGCGTCACATCCCACGCCACGCCAACAGGCTTGTCGAGACTGGCTCTCTGGATGCGCTTGCCCGCCAGATCATTGCGGAACAACTGGGCAGCAGGCGCCTTGCCGATCTGGAGTTCGGAGAACACGAACATCGACACCACGCCGCCATTGCTGTTGACGCTACGCGACTTGAGCGGCAATCCAGTTTGCTTGTCCAGCCACAGATTGTAGGCATAGCGATAACCGTCTTTCGGCTCCAGCGTCACCACCTGGCAAGGGCGACCCGCCACACGCTCGGTACCGCCCAGTTTCGCCTCGTAATATTCAAGCAGGCTGGCTGGTTGCGCGGGAAGAAGGGCCGGGAAGAAGCGGCGCAGGGCATTGCGCTCCAGCCGCACATTCTTGCCATCCGGCAAATGGCAGTACACGTCGCTGTTTATGCGCAGGAACTGCCGCGGCGTGCCATCCAGCACCTCGACCTTTTCCAGTTCACCCGTCGCATCGGTGCGGTGCAGCACGCGCAACACCTCGATGTGTTCGCCGTGGTGATACACATACACGCCGCTGTAGTTCTGCTGCTTGGCCGCGGCTGCGGCGCGGTTGAGCCAATCAAGGGCGGCGTCTGCACGCGCCATCCCGGACAACAGCACCAGGCCGGCAATGCCCAAGACCCAGCGGCTTTGCTGCCAGACAGAACCCGCCCGCATCAGCGCGGCTCCACTGCAACCGCCATCACGCGCTGATAGGGCGATGCCACCGCCATCGGCGCAAATTCCTGGTGTGCCACCAGATAGGGGGCGAACCGGGCATCGTCACGCGCGGGGTCCACCGCCTGCGCGGCTTGCTGGAAACCTGGCACCACCGCCATCGGGGCGGTGTCCGGCGTATCCGGCATCAGCCCGGTCAGCGAGACCATTCCCCATACCGCAAGCGAAGCAAACGATGCCACCGCCACCCGTTGCGGCCACACGCTGCGGCGTGGCGCGAGCACGGTTGGTTCGGTTGCCAGTTGCGCCGAGAAGCGCGCCATGAAATCGTCCTGTACTGGTGTCACGCCGCGCATCAGGTCACCGATCAAATGGTATTCCGACCAGGTTTGCCGCAAGGCTTCATCCCGCTTCAGCGCCGTGATGCAGGCCTCGGTTTCGTCGTGCGGCGATTCGCCGTCCAGCGTTGCGGACAGTTTCTGCTGCCAGCTGTCTGCCGGTTGAACCTGGGAATGGGGGTCGGGTTTGCGAAGAGCTGACATGGTTACCACCTTTTATCCTGACTGGTGCCCAGCATCGGGCGTATCTTTTCTGCAATCGCCTCGCGCGCGCGGAAGATCCGCGAACGTACGGTACCGATCGGGCATTCCATCATCTGCGCGATTTCCTCGTAGCTCATGCCTTCTATTTCGCGCAGCGTAATGGCCGTCCTCAATTCCTCTGGCAGCGCATCGACTGCCTCGTTGACTGCTTTGGCGATCTGCTTGGTCTGGAGTTCCGCTTCCGGCGTCGCGATATCGCGAAGCATGTCGCCTTCCTCGTAATTCTCCGCATCTTCCGCCTGCACGTCGCTCGACACCGGCATGCGCTTATGCGCCACCAGATAATTCTTGGCGGTGTTGACGGCGATGCGGTACAGCCAGGTATAAAACGCGCTTTCACCGCGGAATCCCGGCAACGCACGATAAGCCTTGATGAAGGCTTCCTGCGTAATATCTTCCACCTCTGCCGCGTCGCGCACCATGCGCGACAGCAGCCGCCCGAGCTTGCGGTGATATTTCATCACCAGCAGCTCGAACGCACGCTTGTCGCCCTGCTGGGCGCGTTCGACCAATACCTGATCCAGTTCGCGGTCCGACATATCTCCCTGCTACTTTTTTGTTTGTGTTGAAAGTATACGTGACCGCATCTTCCTGCGTATGGGAGCCGACCCATGCAAAAAAGTTCACGCGGAACAGGGTTATTCCGACACGGCCCAAGCCTGTTATCATCGCCCGGCCATCATGCACAGACACGACGTCCTCATCCTCGGCAGCGGCCTCGCCGCGCTGACCACCGCGCTCAAGCTCGCCGACCAGCGCCGCGTTGCAATTGTGACCAAACGACAGATGACGGACGGTGCCAGCGACTGGGCGCAGGGCGGCATCGCGGCGGCGGTCGACAGCGGCGACTCGGTTGAGGCGCATGTGAACGACACCCTGATCGCCGGCGCCGGCCTGTGCGACGAAGCAGTCACCCGGCTGGTGGCCAGTCAGGCACGCGACATGATCGCCTGGCTGACCCGAAACGGCGTCGCCTTCACCCCCGATCCGCAGGCCCCGGGTGGGCTGCACCTGGCACGCGAGGGCGGCCACTCCAAGCGCCGTGTGGTGCACGCAGCCGACGCCACCGGCCATGCGGTGCAGACCAGCCTGCTCGACCGCGTGCGTGCGCATCCCAATATCGATACCTTCGAGCAGCATGTCGCCATCGATCTCATCACCGGCAAGCGCGCCGGTGGGCAGGAACGGCAGATCCACGGCGCCTATGCGCTCAACAAGGACACCGGCGAGGTCGAGACCTTCGCCGCCGGCCACACCGTGCTTGCCACCGGCGGCGCCGGCAAGGTCTACCTCTACACCACCAACCCCGACACCTCGACCGGGGACGGCATCGCCATGGCCTGGCGTGCCGGCTGCCGGGTCGCCAACCTGGAATTCGTGCAGTTCCACCCGACCTGCCTGTACCACCCGCACGCCAAGTCCTTCCTCATCAGCGAAGCGGTGCGCGGCGAAGGTGGCCATCTGCTGCTGCCCGATGGCAGCCGTTTCATGCACCTGCACGACGAGCGTGCAGAACTCGCACCGCGCGACGTGGTGGCGCGCGCGATCGACTTCGAGATGAAAAAGCGCGGTATCGACTGCGTGTATCTCGACATCAGCCACAAGCCGGCCGATTTCGTGCGCGAGCATTTCCCGACGATTTACGGCCGCTGCCTGGAACTTGGCATCGACATCACGCGCCAGCCGATTCCGGTGGTGCCGGCCGCGCACTATACCTGCGGCGGCGTCGTCACCGACATCAACGCACGCACCGACCTGTGCAACCTGCATGCCGTTGGCGAAGTCACGTTCACCGGCCTGCACGGGGCCAACCGGCTGGCGTCGAACTCGCTGCTCGAATGCCTGGTATTCGGCCATGCCGCGGCCGCCGACATTCTGGCCACCCCGCCCGCACCGGCGCTCGACCTGCCGGCATGGGACGCCTCACGCGTCACCGACCCCGACGAAGAGGTGGTGATCTCGCACAACTGGGACGAATTGCGCCGATTCATGTGGGACTACGTCGGCATGGTGCGCACCAACAAACGGCGGACGCGCGGGTCGCACCGCATCCGCCTGCTGCGCGACTAAATCGACGAGTTCTACCGCAACTTCCGCGTCAGCAACGACCTGAT
>JAIBFE010000095.1 GCA_019459705.1 Thiobacillus sp.
CCAGCGCATTGAGTTGTGGGAGACCCGGGTGGACCACGACGAGCGCCATGCGAAGGATTATCTGGAAGGCCTCAACATGCTGGCGTCGATGCGCCTGTGCTACAACGTGCCGGGGCAGTATGCGATCCAGACCGCGCTGGGCGGCTACAAGAGCATCAACGACCTGGTCGCGCCGAGCGGGCGCCTGACCCGCCAGCGCGACCTGGCGCACGCACTGCTGACCCTGAATCCCGGCGTTACCTGCGTGAAGCCGAAGGCGGCCATTTACCAGTTACCGCGGCTCGACCCCAAGCTGTATCCCATTCATGACGACCAGAAATTCATCCTCAACCTGCTGGAAGAGGAGCGCGTGCTGGTGGTGCAGGGCAGCGGCTTCAACTGGCCGCACCCGGACCATATTCGCGTGGTGTTCCTGCCGCACGAAGAAGACCTGACCGAAGCGATAAGCCGCATGAGCCGATTCCTCGACCGCAATCGCGCGCATCGCTGATTTTTTTATTTGCTCATCCGCGAAGGACGCGCAGTGAATGCACAAGAAAATGCCTGAATGAGAATTGATCTTCTGGGGTTTGCTTTGCGCTTCTTCGCGTACTTTGCGGATAAAGATTTTTCGATTGAGATTATTTAAATGAAACCCATCAACGTCGGCCTGCTGGGCCTGGGAACAGTCGGCGGCGGCACGCTCACCGTGCTGCGCCGCAATGCCGAAGAGATCACCCGTCGCGCCGGGCGCGAAATCCGCGTGCTGCGTGCGGCGGTGCGCAACCTCGACAAGGCGAAGGCGCTGGCGGGCGATCTGCCGCTGACGACCAATCCGTTCGACGTCGTCGACGATCCCGATATCGATATCGTGGTGGAATTGATCGGCGGCCTCGAGCCGGCGCGCGAACTGGTGATGCAGGCCATCGCCAACGGCAAGCACGTGGTCACCGCCAACAAGCACCTGGTCGCCAAGCACGGCAACGAAATCTTCGCGGCGGCGCAGGCCAAGGGCGTGATGGTCGCGTTCGAGGCCGCGGTGGCGGGCGGCATCCCCATCATCAAGGCGCTGCGCGAAGGCCTTACCGCCAACCGCATCGAGTGGCTGGCCGGCATCATCAACGTCACAAGCAACTTCATCCTCACCTAAATGCGCGACAAGGGCGCCGCCTTCGAGGATGTGCTGAAGGAGGCGCAGCGTCTGGGCTACGCCGAGGCCGATCCGACCTTCGACATCGAAGGCATCGACGCCGCGCACAAACTCACCATCCTGTCGGCGATTGCCTTCG
>JAIBFE010000147.1 GCA_019459705.1 Thiobacillus sp.
CATGGCGAGGCGCTCCAGGCCATAGGTAATCTCGCCGGTGATCGGCTTGCAGTCGATGCCGCCGACCTGCTGGAAATAGGTGAACTGCGTCACCTCCATGCCGTTCAGCCACACCTCCCAGCCCAGCCCCCAGGCGCCGAGCGTCGGGTTTTCCCAATCGTCCTCGACGAAGCGCACGTCGTTCTTTTTCAGGTCGAATCCCAGCGCTTCCAGCGAGCCGAGATACAGCTCCAGAATGTCCGCCGGCGCCGGCTTCAGTACCACCTGGAACTGGTAGTAATGTTGCAGCCGGTTGGGATTGTCGCCGTAGCGGCCATCCTTCGGGCGGCGGCTCGGCTGCACGTAGGCGGCCTTCCACGGCTCGGGCCCGAGCGCGCGCAGGAAGGTCGCGGTGTGCGAGGTGCCGGCGCCGACCTCCATGTCGTAGGGCTGCAGCAGCGCGCAGCCGCGCGCGGCCCAGTAGCGCTGCAGGGTGAGGATGATGTCCTGAAAGGTCGGTTTCACAGCAGATGAACGGCAATCGGGGAAAGCCGCATTTTAACGTGGTTGGGAGGGGGTTCGTTGTCGGTGATCGCCTGGACCGATATGGGTGACTGATCGTTGGCCCGGGGTGGCTCCGCAAGCACTAAAACCGTCCAGTCATCACCGCGCTGGTTTTGACTTCTCCCCTCTCAGCCCCACCGAAAATCAAGCCTGCCGGGTGGATCAGCGGCAAAGGTGTTTGAGCACCGCTCACAAAAATCAAATCAACCTGGAAAAAGCGGGGCGAGTTCTTTGCCGCCCGTCCGACAGGGTCGATTTTCGGGAATTCGGGGATGAGCGGGGTCGCCTTTTCTTGGGTTACTTTCTTTTGGCGAGACAAAAGAAAGTGACTAGCTGCCGGGCTACCCCCGGCCAACGGTCTTCAGCACACACCAAAGGTGCTCCGCGCCCATCCACCAACTGGATTGCTTCGCTTTGCTCACAATGACGGGCGCATGATCGACTGGGGGTGTGCCTAAGCGCCTGCCGCTTCCAGCGCCTCTATCTCCCCCCACAACTCCAGCC
>JAIBFE010000125.1 GCA_019459705.1 Thiobacillus sp.
AAATCGCGCCGCTCGATGACGGCCGCGACGCGCGGGCGGATTTCCACCTCGCGCGAGGCCTCCAGCCGGCCGACGTATTCGAAGCTGACCGGCATGGTCTGCGCGACGACCGCCTCCACGGTCACCTGCGCCGGCGGCGGAGGGCCGCCTCCCTGCTGCGCTGCTTCCTGCTGTCCGCAGGCGGCGAGCAGGGCGACCAGACTCAAAGCAATGGGTAGTGACGATCGGCGCATGGCGCTCCCCTCCGGCTGTCTATCCGACTATGATAAAAGCATACATGCACGTATGTAAATTTACCGCTGTGCCGGACAATCACCCTATGGTCAAGACAATCACCCTATGGTCAAGAAAACCCGAGAAGAATCCCTCGCCACCCGCGAGTCCCTCCTTGCCGCCGCGCTCCAGGTGTTCCGCGAACGCGGCGTCGCCCATACGCGACTCTCCGATGTCGCCGAGCGCGCCGGCGTGACGCGCGGCGCGATCTACTGGCATTTCAAGGACAAGGCCGAACTGTTCCAGGCCGTCTGCGCGCGCGGCACCCTGCCGGTGGAAGCACTGCTGGCCGAGGCCAGCCAGAGCGCGCAGCGCGACCCGCTCGCCACGGTACGGCAACTCGCCCTGATGGCGCTGGCCCAGTTGGCGCAACACCCCGACACCCAGGCGATGTTCGACGTGATCTTCCACAAATGCGAATTCACCGAGGAGCTGGCCCCGGTAGTGGCGAAGAACGATGCCGACCGCGCGGCCTGCCTGTCGCAGGTGCAAAGCCTGTTCGAGCAGGCGGTCGCCTGCGGCCAGTTGCCGCCCACCACCGACACCTTCCTCGCGACGCAGGGCATGCACGCCTACATGGTGGGCCTGATGCACGAATGGGTGCTGAATCCGCGGAGCTACGACCTCGCCGCGTGCGCAGAACCGCTGCTCGACTGCTATTTGAGCGGTCTGGCCATCCGTCCCCCGGTCTGCCGACCTGCCGCCGGCTAGACTGAATCCGCCACCGCTGCCGCCTTGAAGAGTGCCAGCGCACGCAAGCGCTGGGCCGCATGCTCGACGATGGGCGCGGGATAGGTCTGGCCGATGATCACGCCGGTGCGCGTCTGCTCGCTGCCAGGCAGCGTCCACGGGGCATGGATGAACGTATCCGGAACCGCAGCGAGTTCGGGCAGATAACGGCGAATGAAATGCCCCTGAGCGTCGAACCGCTCGGACTGCGTAACCGGATTGAAGATGCGGAACCAGGGCTGGGCATCGCAGCCGACCGAGGCTGCCCACTGCCAGCCACCATTGTTGGCGGCCAGGTCATAATCAATGAGTTTGTCGGCGAAGTAGCGCTCGCCGAGCCGCCAGTCGACCAACAGGTCCTTGGTCAGAAACGAGGCAGCGACCATGCGCAGGCGGTTGTGCATGTAGCCGGTCTGGTTCAATTGACGCATCGCGGCATCGATGAGCGGATAGCCGGTGCGCGCTTCGCACCACGCTTCAAAGTGCCCCGGCGGGTTCGGCCACGGCAGCGCGTCGTACTGCGACTTGAAGGCGTGACCCGCGGCGACGTCGGGACGGTGCCACAGAATCTGGTGGTAGAAATCGCGCCAGATCAGCTCCGACAACCAGGTCTGGGCGCCGCGCCCGCCCTGCTGCCAGGCCACGGCGGCAAGTTGGCGGATCGACACCGTGCCGAAGCGCAGGTGCACCGACAGATACGACGGTCCCTTCACGGCGGGAAAATCGCGTGCCTCCTGATAACGGTCGATGCGATCGAGGAAATCGTCGAACAGCCGCTCGCCACCCGACATGCCCGTGGGCAGCTTCAGCTCGCGCAGGTTGGTGGGCGCAAACCCCATCTCCTGCAGGCTCGGAATCGGCGTCGACTGCCGCGCCAGCCGGTCGGCGTAGGCATCGGCCGGGTAGGCGCGCAGGTAAAACGGCGTCAGGGTTTTCAGCCAGGCGTTCTTGTAGGGGGTAAATACGCTGAAAGGCTTGCCTGCGCCAGTGAGCACTTCCTCACGCTCGAAGATCACGGCATCCTTGTAGTGGTGGACGGCGATGCCGCGGGCACGCAGCGCAGCATCGACGGCAGCATCGCGCGCCAGCGCGGCAGGGTCGTCGTCGTGATTGAAGAACACTGCATCGGCCTGAACCTCGGCGGCCAGCTGCACGATTTCTTCACGCGCAATCCCGTGCCTGACGACAAGACCGCCCCCCTTCGCCAGCAAGGCCCGCTGTAGTTCAATGACACTGGCGTGGATGAACTCGACCCGACGGTCGGCCGGGTCGGGGAGCCTGTCCAGAATGTCGCGGTCAAACACGAAAGCACAGACCACCTGTCGGGAACGCTTGAGCGCGTGGTAAAGGGCGGCGTGGTCGAAGTCGCGCAAGTCACGGCGAAACCAGACCAGGGAGCGGGCATATTCAGGCATGGGGCGTTCTGGTCGCTATAGTGGAAAGGCAGGTGAAAAAAGTGGTGTTTGCCTGATTTGAGGCAGATTACAATGGGAACGCAATCATGGATACCGTCAATCTCACCCACAATTTTCTGATCGCCATGCCGGGCATGGTCGACCCCAATTTCAACGGCACGCTGACCTATATCTGTGACCACAGCGAGCAGGGTGCGCTGGGGGTGGTGGTCAACCGGCCGATCGACCTCGATCTGTCGACGCTGTTCGAGCAGATCGGGCTGTCCCTGCCCGAGCGCCTGCAGAAGGACATCGTATACTTCGGCGGCCCGGTGCAGACCGAACGCGGCTTCGTGCTGCACACGCCGCCGCTCACCTTCAGTTCCACGCTCACGGTCAACGACGCAGTCAGCCTCACCACGTCGAAGGATGTGCTGGAAGCGGTGAGCCAGGGCGCCGGACCGAAAAAGTTCATGGTCTCGCTCGGCTACGCCGGCTGGGGAGCCGGACAACTGGAAGACGAGATCAAACAGAATGCCTGGCTGTCGGTGGCCGCCGACCCGCAGGTGATATTCGACCTGGCACCCGAAGCGCGCCTGCCTGCCGCGATGAAACTGCTCGGCATCGACTTCGCCAGTCTGTCCGAAGAAGCCGGGCACGCTTGAACCCGGAATCGACCCACGGTACGGTGCTGGCCTTCGACCTGGGCCTGAAACGTACCGGCGTGGCTTCGGGCGAGCTGTCGATCGGGGTCGCGCATCCGCTTTCCGTCATCCAGGCCGACTCCACCGATGCGCGGCTGGCTGCCATCGCCAAACTCGTTGCCGAATGGCAGCCGGTGCTGCTGGTGCTGGGACTGCCCACCCACGCCGACGGCAGTGAGCACGAAATGACACGTGTGGCCAGAAACTTCGCGCACAAATTAGAATCGCGCTTCAAGCTGCCGGTGTTTCTGGTGGACGAGCGCCACACCAGCACGGCGGCTGAATCCGAACTGCATGAGCGCGGCATCCACGGCAAGAAGAACAAGGCGCTGGTAGATGCCGTCGCCGCCCAACTGATACTGCAAGGATTTTTTGATGCACGCCTCATTGCCTGACGTCGACCCGCTGATCGCGCGACTGGCTGTCGCCATCGCGCCCACTCTCACGCCGGACACGGTCATCGTCGGCATCCACACCGGCGGCGTGTGGGTGGCCGAGCGCCTGCATGCGATTCTGCATTGCCCCCTGCCCCTGGGCATGCTCGACATCTCGTTCTACCGCGACGACTTTTCGCGCATCGGCCTGCACCCCCAGGTGAAACCGTCCAACCTGCCGTTCGATCTGGAAGGCCGTGACATCCTGCTGGTCGACGACGTGCTGCACACCGGCCGCACGGTGCGCGCGGCCATGAACGAACTGTTCGACTACGGCCGCCCCGCGTCGATCCGGCTGGCAGTGCTGGTCGACCGTGGCGGCCACGAACTGCCGATCCGCCCCGATTTCGCCGGGCTCACCCTGTCGGTTCCCGACCACCAGAACATCAACCTTTCGCGGCTGGACGACGGCCACCTGACCCTCACCCTCGCATGAACCTACAACTCACTGAAGACGGCAGGCTGCGCCACCTGCTCACGCTCGACGGCCTGCCGCGCGCCATCCTGACGCAGATTCTCGACACTGCCGAATCCTTCATGGACGTCGGCGAGCGCGAGGTGAAGAAGGTCCCGCTGCTGCGCGGCAAGTCGATCTTCAACCTGTTCTTCGAGCCGTCTACGCGCACCCGTACTACCTTCGAGATCGCGGCCAAGCGACTCTCCGCCGACGTCGTCAACCTCAACATCGCCACGTCCAGCCAGACCAAGGGCGAGGCGATCCTCGACACCGTCGACAACCTCGCCGCGATGCACGCCGACATGTTCATCGTTCGCCACGCGCAGTCGGGTGCGGCGCACTTCATCGCGCGCCACGTCGCGCCGCACATCTCGGTGGTCAACGCCGGCGACGGCCGCCACGCGCACCCGACGCAGGGCCTCTTGGACATGTTCACCATCCGCCGCTTCAAGGGCGAGTTCCACAACCTGACCGTGGCCATCGTCGGCGACGTGCTGCATTCGCGGGTGGCGCGCTCGCAGATCCACGCGCTGACCACGCTGGGTGTGCCGGAAGTGCGCGTGATCGGCCCGAAAACCCTGCTCCCCACCGGAGTCGAGCAGATGGGCGTCAAGGTGTTTCACGACATGGAAGCCGGACTCGCCGGCTGCGATGTGGTCATCATGCTGCGCCTGCAGAACGAGCGCATGAAGGGTGCGCTGCTGCCCAGCGCGCAGGAATACTTCAAGTTCTTCGGCCTGACGCTGGAAAAGCTCGCGCTCGCCAAACCGGATGCCATCGTGATGCACCCCGGTCCGATGAACCGTGGCGTCGAGATCGATTCCGAAGTAGCCGACGGTCCGCAATCGGTGATCCTGCCGCAGGTGACCTACGGCATCGCGGTGCGGATGGCGGTGATGGCCTTGCTGGCCGGAGGGACAACAGCATGAGCCACCTGGCGAGGGGCCCGCGCAGCGGGATCGGCAGCAAGGCGAATGCTGTCAGGCGCCGACATGAGACATTCAGCACCCACGACCACCTGACCGAGGCGTCCGCATGAAGATTCATATCAGGAACGGGCGGGTGATCGACCCGATGAACGCACGCGACGAGGTCGCCGACCTCTATGTTGCGGCGGGCAGGATTGTCGGCAACGGCCATGCGCCGGCCGATTTCCACGCCAACCGTACCCTCGACGCCAGCGGCCTCATCGTCTGCCCCGGTCTGGTCGACCTCTCGGTACGGCTGCGCGAACCGGGTTTCGAATACCGCGCCACGCTGGAATCGGAAATGCTCGCCGCCGCCGCCGGCGGCATCACGTCGCTCGCCTGCCCGCCCGATACCGACCCGCCGCTCGACGAGCCGGGGCTGGTCGAGATGCTGAAATTCCGCGCCCGGAATCTTCCGGGACCGCGCGTGTACCCGATCGGCGCAATGACGCAAAAACTCGAAGGAAAAATGCTGACCGAGATGGCCGAGCTGACCGAAGCAGGCTGCCGCGCCTTCACCCAGGCCGATGCACCGATGACCGACACCCAGGTGCTGCTGCGCGCGATGGAATACGCTGCCACCTTCGGCTTCAGCCTGTGGCTGCGGCCGCAGGATGTATCGCTGGCGTACGGCGGCGTCGCGCACGACGGTGCCGTGGCGACGCGCCTGGGGCTGCCCGGCATTCCGGCGCTGGCCGAAACCGTAGCGCTGGCAACCATTCTGCAACTGGCGCGCGAAACCGGTGCCCGCGTTCACATCGCACGGCTGTCGACGCGCGAGGGCATTGCGATGGTGCGTGCAGCCAAGGCACAAGGCCTGGCGATGACCTGCGATGTCGCCGCCACCCATGTGCACCTGTCGGAAAACGACCTCATCAGTTTCGATTCGCACCTGCATCTTGTGCCGCCGCTCAGGAGCCTGCGCGACCGCGATGCCATCCGCGAGGCGCTGCGTGACGGTTCCATCGACGCGCTGTGCTCCGACCACACCCCGGTCGACGAAGACGAAAAACAGGTTCCATTCGGCGAATCAGCTCCCGGGGCTTCCGGCGTCGAACTGCTGCTGCCGCTAACGCTGAAATGGGCGCGCGAAATGGGTGTGTCGCTTATGCAGGCCATTGATCTGCTCTCATGGAAGCCCGCGCAGATTTTGGGTGTGCCCGGTGGCAACCTGAGTGTCGGCAGCAGTGCCGACATCTGCATATTCGACGAAACGGCCGAGTGGGTCGTCACCCCGAAAACGCTAGCCAGCCAAGGCGACAACACCCCCTTCCTCAATCATCCGATGCAGGGTCGGGTGCGCTACACGCTGATCGACGGCCATATCGATTTTGAAGCGCCGCATTGAGCCGCGTCGATTCGTTCATGGCGGCTAAATTCGCCGCCATGCCTCGCGTGTCTTTCCCCATGTTGCTGCTGAGCCTGGTGGCCGGTGCGCTGGCCGTCGCCGGCTTCGCGCCGCTCGGCATCTGGCCCCTGCCGGTGCTCAGCCTGGCCGTGCTGTTTGCGCTGCTGGCGCACACCGCGTCCGGACGCGCTGGTTTTCTAATCGGCTTGGCCTGGGGACTGGGCTTCTTCATTGCTGGAGTGAGCTGGATATTCGTCAGCCTGTCGGTGTACGGCGGGATGGCAGCATGGCTGGCCGCGCTCGCGACCCTCCTGTTCTGCACGTTTCTGGCGCTGTTTCCGGCAGCGGTCGGCGCGCTGCAGGCGCGCTGGCCCGTATCGCCCGCTCTGCGACTGCTGGTGCTGACCCCGCTCGCGTGGGGCATGACGGAATGGGTGCGCGGCTGGATTTTCACCGGCTTTCCGTGGCTGGTGATGGGCTATTCGCAGGTGCCGTCCAGCCCGCTGGCCGGCTATGCGCCACTGGTTGGCGTGTACGGGGTGTCATTCCTGCTGGCACTGGTCGCCGCACTGCTGGCGTGGACCATGACGGCGCACGGCAGGCCGGCGCAGCGCGCCTGGGTGGCGGTGGCGGTCGTGGCGCTGGGAGTCGGTGGGCAGGTCCTGCGCGGCATTGCCTGGACCACGCCGGACGGTGCGCCGACTTCGGTCGCGCTGCTGCAGGGCAACATCCCGCAGGACATGAAATGGCAGCCGGAGAAAACCCTGGCCACGCTGGAAAGCTATGCGCGCATGGCCGCCGCCTCGCCCGCGCAATTGATCGTGCTGCCGGAAACCGCGCTGCCGCTGTTCGAATCCGATCTCCCCGGTGCCTATCGCGACGGCCTGGTCGCACTCGGCCGGAACAACGGCGGCGATGTGCTGACCGGGCTGCCCACCGGGTCGCTTGCGGGCGCCTACTACAACAGCGTCATCAGCTTCGGCAGCGCGCCCAGCCAGCGTTATCACAAGGTGCACCTGGTGCCGTTCGGCGAATACATCCCGCTGAAGGCTGTATGGGGGTGGGTGATCGAGGTGCTGCACATCCCGCTGTCGGATTTTGCGCGCGGCGCCGTCGACCAGCGCCCGCTCGCCATCGGCGGCCAGCGGGTGGCGGCCAACATCTGCTACGAGGACGCCTTCGGCGAGGAAATCATCCGCCAGCTGCCGGAGGCGAGCGTGCTGGTGAACGTCAGCAATCTGGCCTGGTTCGGCGACTCGTTCGCGCCCTGGCAACACGCCCAGATGTCGCAGATGCGCGCGCTGGAAAGCGGCCGCATGATGCTGCGCGCGACCAACACCGGCGTCACCGCGATCATCGATGCGCATGGCCGGGTGCTGGCCAGGCTGCCGCTGTTCACCACCGGCAGCCTGACAGGCGAAATCCAGGGCTACGCAGGTAGCACGCCGTATGTACGCTGGGGCAACGCGCCGGTGCTGGCGCTGTGGGGAATGCTGGGATTCGGACTGCTGGGCGCCGCGCTCAGGCAGCGGCCCTGATTCGCGTCGCGTTGCGGCCGCCGCGTTTGGCTTCCAGCAGCGCCGCGTCGGCGCGCGCCAGCGCCTCGTTTTGTTCCTTGTCATCACGGCGGTATTCCGACAGGCCACCGCTCCACGACAGCTTTTGGGTTTCCCCGGGAATGAGCTCCCCGCTCTCCGGCATGTTGCCGCGCAAACGGTAT
>JAIBFE010000132.1 GCA_019459705.1 Thiobacillus sp.
ATTTTCATGATCGAACCGGGCTGGGCGCCGAGGGTGCGCAGGATGGCGATGTCGGACTGCTTATCGGTCACCGCCATCACCAGGGTGGAGACGATATTGAATGCGGCGACGGCGACGATCAGCAGCAGGATCAGAAACATCATGCGTTTTTCGATCGCCACGGCGCGGAAAAAGTTGGCGTGGCTTTGCGTCCAGTCGGTCAGATAGTAGTGGCCGCTGAGACTCTGCGACAGGTCGCGGGTGACGAAGGGCGCGCGGAACAGTTCGGCCAGCTTCAGCCGCACGCCCGACACATCCTCGCCCAGCCGCAGCAGTTTCTGTGCATCCTGCAGATGGATCAGCGCCAGCCCGGAGTCGTATTCGAACATGCCGGCCTCGAAGATGCCGGTCACGGTGAACTGCTTGACCCGCGGCATCACCCCGGCCGGCGTGATGTTGCCCTGCGGGGTGAGCAGAACCAGCTTGTCGCCCGGGTACACGTTGAGCACACGTGCCAGTTCGCCACCCAGGATGATGCCGAACTCGCCGGGTTTGAGGTCGGTCAGCTTGCCGGCCTTCATGGTGCGGGAAAAATCGGCGACCTGGTTTTCCAGTTCCGGCAGCACGCCACGGATGATCGCGCCACGCACCATGTCGCCGTTGGCCAGCATGCCCTGCGCGTTCACATAGGGCGCGCCGGACAGCACCTCCCTGTTCTGCTTCGCCTGCACCAGCACGCCGCGCCAGTTGGCCAGGCGATCCGCCGGGCCGCTGATCTCCAGGTGCGCAGCCACACCAAGAATGCGTGTGCGCAGTTCCTCCTGAAAACCGTTCATCACCGACAGCACCACGATCAGCGCCATCACGCCGAGCGCGATGCCCGCCATGGAGGCGATGGAGATGAAGGAAATGAAATGGTTGCGGCGCTTGGCGTGGGTGTAGCGCAGGCCGATCAGAAGCTCAAAGGGAAGCAAGGCAGGACTCGCTGTAAGAATGATCCGAGTATGCCACAGCTGCCCTACTCACCCAGCAGGTGCAGCACCACGCTGCGGGTCTGTGCGGCGCGCCGGTGCTCGAAGACGTAGATTCCCTGCCAAGTGCCAAGCAGCGGGCTGCCGTCGGTAACCGGGATCCCTAGATGGGTTTGCGTCAGCGCTGCGCGCACGTGCGCTGGCATGTCGTCCATGCCTTCCAGGGTGTGTTCGTAGATTGGATCGTCTTCCGGCACCAGTCGCGACATGAAGCGCTCCAGATCAGTCTGCACCGTCGGATCGTAATTTTCCTGGATCAGCAGGCTGGCCGAGGTATGACGAATATACAAAGTAAGCAGGCCCTGCCGGATGCCGCTTGTCTCCACCCAGTCACATACCTGCGGCGTGAAGGCATACAACCCTTTGCCGCGGGTGGGAACGCTGATTTCATGAAAGGCCTGGCGCATGGGCCGTTATTCTAGCGAATCCGCTTTGCTACACTCATCAGATGCTGTTCCTCATTCCCCACCTCTTCCCGCCGCCATCCCTGCTGAAAGCGGCAACCCCGGATCTGCATCTTCCCGCACTGCAAACCCTTCTGGTGCGCGGCACCCGCCAGCCCTGTCCGGCCGAGGGCGTGGAAGCAGCCCTGTGCCAAGCCCTGGGAATACGTCGCCAGCAAGACTGGCCGCTTGCCCCGATCACCCTGGAAGCGGATGGCGGAGCGGCCGGGAAAGCCTACTGGCTGCGTGCCGACCCGGTGCATCTGCGGGTCATGCGCGACCGCATCGTGCTGGCGGGTAGCGACACCCTTTCATTGACGCGCGAGGAAGCGCACGCGCTTGCCGCCGCCGTCGCCCGGCATTTTGGTGCCGACCTGGACCCGCAGCCGCTGCACCCGCAGCGCTGGTACCTGCAATATCCCGAGGCACTGCGCCTGACCACCACCCCGCTGTCTGTCGCAGCAGGATGCGATATCGCGCCCCTGCAGCCACAAGGCTTGGACGCCATGCGTTTCCGCACTCGATTGAATGAACTGCAAATGCTGCTGCACGACCATCCAGTGAATCAGGCACGCGAGGAACGCGGCGAGCTGTCGGTGAATTCGCTGTGGCTGTGGGGCGGCGGCTACCGGCCCGACACCCCCGCCCGCTCCATGCCGCTTTACACCCGGGATGCCGAAGCCCAGGCACTGGGGGCCTTCTGCGGCGCACACGTGCATGCGCTGCCTGCGCACCTGGACGCGGCTTTGCTTGCAACGGATGGGGTCATGCTGCTGGATACGCTGACGGGAGCCGGCCAGGTCGGCGACGCCTATGGCTGGCGCGAAGCGCTGCGTGAACTGGAACAGGACTGGTTCGCGCCGCTACAGGGCGCGCTACGCAGGATAGGCCCGCGCGGCCTGCGCCTGCTTGACCCGCTCAACGGCAAGGCTTTGCTACTGCAGGCACGCGACGCCTGGCGATTCTGGCAACGCCCGCACCGGCTGATATCGATGCTGGATTGAGGCCGTCAGCGAGGCGGAGTCAGAGCGGCGTCGCCCACAAGTCGTGCTCGTCGGCTTCTTCGACGCGCACCTTGAGCCGGGTTCCCGGCTTCAGATCGAACACGCCCTCGAGGTAGACCACGCCGTCGATTTCCGGCGCATCGGCATGGCTGCGCGCCAGCGTGCCGACTTCGTCTTCTTCATCGACGATGACCTCGATTTCACGACCGATTTTGGCGTCGAGCCGGGTTGCAGAAATTTCTGCCTGCACTTCCATGAAGCGCTCCAGGCGCTCCTCCTTCAGCTCTTCCGAAATCGCATCGGGAAGTTCATTGGCTGCCGCGCCTTCGACCGGCGAATACTTGAAGCAACCGACGCGGTCGAGTTGCGCTTCTTTCAGGAAATCCAGCAACTCCTCGAACTCCGCATCCGTCTCGCCGGGAAAGCCGACGATGAAAGTCGAACGCAGCGTAAGGTCGGGCACCGCGCCACGCCAGGACTGGATGCGATCCAGCGTCTTCTCGACCGCGCCGGGGCGTTTCATCAGTTTGAGAATGCGCGGACTGGCATGCTGTAGCGGAATATCGAGATAGGGCAGGATGATGCCGTCTGCCATCAGCGGAATCACATCGTCCACGCTGGGGTACGGATAGACGTAGTGCAGCCGCACCCAGGCGCCGAGGCTGCCCAGCGCACCGGCGAGTTCGGTCATGCGGGTTTTCACCGGCCGGCCGCTCCAGAAACCGGGACGGTACTTCACATCCACTCCGTAGGCGCTGGTGTCCTGCGACACCACCAGCAACTCCTGCACGCCGGCACCGACCAGGGCCTCCGCCTCGCGCATCACCTCGCCGATCGGACGGCTCACCAGATCGCCGCGCAGCGACGGAATGATGCAGAAGGTGCAGCGGTGATTGCAGCCCTCGGAAATCTTCAGGTAGGCGTAATGGCGCGGGGTGAGCTTGATGCCGCCCGGCGGGATCAGATCCTCGAACGGATCGTGCGGCTTCGGCAGGGCCGCGTGCACCGCCTCCATCACCTCGTCCAAAGCGTGCGGACCCGACACCGCCAGCACCTTGGGGTGAGCCTCGCGCACCACCTCGCTCTTTGCGCCGAGGCAGCCGGTCACGATGACCTTGCCGTTTTCCGCCAACGCCTCGCCAATGGCTTCGAGCGACTCCTGCACCGCCGCATCGATGAAACCGCAGGTGTTGACCACCACCACGTCGGCATCGTCGTAGCTGCCGACGATGCCATAGCCTTCGGCACGCAGTTGGGTCAGGATACGCTCGGAATCAACCGTCGCCTTGGGGCAGCCAAGCGACACGAAACCGACAGTCGGCGCGCGGGCGGAGTTTGCTTTGGTTACCATAACGTTCGATCCTGATGGAGCTTGATATGTATATCGTAGCGATTGGCTGGGCCTATGTGATCCTGATGATGGCGATCACCGCCAGCAGCATCGGTAAGGCACTGGCCATCCTGTTTTTTCTGGGTGTCTTGCCGATTGCGCTGTTCGTCTATGTAGCCGACGGACCGCGCCGGCGTCGGCGCTCAATGGCCGTGGCCGATGACATAGCCGACCAGCGCCACACTGCCGATTCCCAGTCCGATCAGCGCTAATTGCTGTAGCGTGGAAGCGATTTCCGCGCGCTTGTGCAGTCCGGGAATCAGGTCGGAGAGCGCCACGTACAGCATGCTCGCAGCCGCCAGCCCCAGCAATACCGGCGTCCAGCCCTCCAGCATCGACAGCGCGAAATAGCCCACCAGCGCGCCAACCAGCGTCGCCACTCCGGTCAGCAGATTAATCAGAAGTGCTTTGGTGCGGCTATAGCCTGAGTGCAGCAGAATCAGAAAATCGCCGATTTCCTGTGGAATTTCATGGGCGATAATTGCCAGCGCGGTGACAACCCCCAACCGGAAATCGACCAGAAACGCGCCCGCGATAATGACCCCATCGACAAAATTGTGGAAGGTATCTCCGACCGTGATCATCAGGGCGGAACGCCCATGATCGTGGCCGTGGTCATGGCTGCCATGTGCCTCGCATATTTCATCATGGCAGTGTCGCCACAACACCAGCTTTTCAAGCAGAAAGAACAACAGAATGCCACCCAGCAATGCCTTCGCCACCGTCTCGATGTTGCCGTCCTTCATGAGTACCGCTTCCGGCAACACTTCCAGTAGCGACGCTCCCAGCAGCGCGCCAATGGCGTAACTCACCAGCACCGGCACCCAGTGCGGCCGCGCTGACAAGGCCAACACCCCGGCCAGTAACAAGCTCAGCAAGCTACCTGCGGCCGTTGCGATCAAAATGATGGCGAGGGTGGACATGGGGAAAAGAGGACGGCCAAGAAAGGGGGGAATTATACCGGCGGCATGGCCTGCCGGGCCGATGCCAGTTTCACACTGAACGAAGAGAAACGATTAATCCTTGAAGAAAGTCAGCCAATTCAACTTGATCGAATCGACCACAAGGCAAGCAGATATGCATCCCGCAGCCTTGACCGGCTACGGGATGCGTCTGCTAAACACGACTTACATTAAAACGCTTAGCACTATTTTTTCGGTTTATCGGATCCAACCGACAACTCCTCTTTCAGTTTCTCAACGCTGCTCTTGCCAAATCCCTTCACGTTATCCAGCTCATCCAGGCTCTTGAAGCCGCCATTCGCTTCGCGATAGGTAATGATCGCCTTCGCCTTGGCCGGCCCCACCCCCCTGACCGTCTCAAGTTCCGACTGCGTGGCGGTATTGATGTTCACTGCCGCCAACACGGGAAACGCCATCATTCCGGCCAATACCAGAAAACCTTTCAACAGCTTTTTCATACTTCCTCCTTGGTAGATTGATAAATTGTGAGCAAAAGCCCACGCAGTCAAATTACTCCCAGGCGGAGAAACGATCTATACAACTTAAGTTGTAGATGAATGGCAACCCGTTGTTTAAATTAGATATTATTTTTTAAACCTGTCCGGCGCGCAATAAAAAACCCCCTCTTTTTGGGAGGGGGTTTTGTTGTATCCGAAGGGTTGTGGTCTTCGGGTACGTATAAGGAGTCTGACGATGACCTACTTTCACAGGCGAATGCCTACTATCATTGGCGCGGGAGCGTTTCA
>JAIBFE010000146.1 GCA_019459705.1 Thiobacillus sp.
CGTCACACCCCGTTCTTCAACGGCTACCGTCCGCAGTTCTACTTCCGCACCACCGACGTCACGGGCAGCATCGAGTTGCCGGCGGGTACCGAGATGGTGATGCCTGGCGACAACGTCAGCATCAAGGTGTCCCTGATTGCCCCGATCGCCATGGACGAAGGTCTGCGTTTCGCCATCCGCGAAGGCGGTCGCACCGTCGGTGCAGGCGTCGTGGCCAAGATCGAAGAGTAAGGCGCGAGCGGTTAAAACAAGGCCGGGTTCGGTGCAGCGAATGTGCACCGGGTTCCGGCCTTTAAGAATACAGGCCAATAGCTCAATTGGTAGAGCGTCGGTCTCCAAAACCGAAGGTTGGGGGTTCGAGACCCTCTTGGCCTGCCACAGGATAAGCCGTAAGGCGCACAGCATTCATGGCTGACAAACTCAAGCTGCTGGTAGCAGTGTTGCTGGTCATCGCAGGGGTGGCCGGCTTTTATTTTTTTGCGGATGCGCCAGCAGTGGTGCGTGTGCTGTCGGTGGTCGTGGGCGTGGTTCTGGCGGGCGTGGTGGCCGGCATGTCCGGTCCGGGCAAGCAGTTTTTCCGCTTTGCGCTCGATTCGCGTGACGAGGCCAAAAAAGTTGTATGGCCAACCCGCAAGGAGACCATCCAGATGACGGGCGTGGTCATGGCCTTTGTGGTGGTGATGGCGCTCTTCATGTGGGCGGTCGACGGTATTTTGTTGTGGCTGGTCAAGCTGGCCATGGGACAGGGGAGTTGAGTATGCGGTGGTATGTGGTTCATGCCTACTCCGGCTTCGAGAAAAGCGTTGCGCGCAATCTGATTGAGCGTATCGAACGCGCCGGCATGAAGGATCGCTTCGGCGAAATCCTGGTGCCGGTGGAAGAAGTGGTGGAAATGAAGGGTGGTCAGAAAAAAACCGCCGAGCGCAAGTTCTTCCCTGGCTATGTCCTGGTGCAGATGGAAATGGACGACGACACCTGGCACCTGGTGAAGAGCACGCCCAAGGTCACCGGATTCGTCGGTGGCACGGCGACCAAGCCTGCGCCGATTTCCGAAAAGGAAGTCCAGTCCATCATGGACCAGATGCGCGAGGGTGTGGAAAAACCCAAGCCAAAGGTGCTGTTCGAGGTGGGCGAGACGGTGCGGGTGATCGATGGCCCGTTCACCGACTTCAACGGCAATGTGGAAGAAGTGAATTACGACAAGAGCAAGTTGCGCGTGTCGGTGATGATTTTTGGCCGGGCGACACCCGTCGAACTGGGTTTCGGTCAGGTCGAGAAAAGCTGAGCCAGATTTCTGGTTTGGTCAAATATCCGGTTATCCGGAGAGGAGCGCGAGTAGGGTAACCGAAAGCGCGCTGGTACTCACTTTAAGGAGCCATCATGGCAAAGAAGATTGTCGGCTATATCAAGCTGCAAGTGCCGGCGGGCAAAGCCAACCCGTCGCCCCCCATCGGTCCCGCGCTCGGTCAGCGCGGCCTGAATATCATGGAATTCTGCAAGGCGTTCAACGCCAAGACCCAGGGCATGGAGCCCGGTCTGCCGATTCCGGTGGTGATCACTGCGTATGCGGACAAGAGCTACACCTTCATCATGAAGACGCCGCCCGCAACGGTGCTGATCAAGAAGGCGATCAAGCTCGACAAGGGAAGCGCCAGGCCGCACCTGGACAAGGTGGGCACGATTACGCGCGCCCAGCTGGAAGAGATTGCCAAGACCAAGGAACCTGATCTGACCGCGGCCGACATGGACGCGGCAGTGCGCACCATTGCAGGCACGGCCCGTTCCATGGGCATCATCGT
>JAIBFE010000151.1 GCA_019459705.1 Thiobacillus sp.
CGGTGCATGATCCCCGACTCTTCCAGCCAGACCAGCAGCAGCACCAGCGGGATCATGTAGGGGATGACGATGCCGGCCAGCCCGATGAAGCCGTCCAGCACGGCGCGCGCGACCACCCCCGCGAGGTCGGTCGGCTGCCACGGCTCGGCCCATTCGATCAGGCGCGCGACGGTCAGCGCATCGAGAAAGGCGCTCACCTCGAACACGAAGAACAGCACCAGCGCAAAGATCGCCAGCGTGCCGGCGAAGCCCCAGCGCGGATGCAGGAAAATATCGTCCGCCCAGCGTTGCCAGCGCGGCTGCTCGCCCTCCTGTCCGGGGCGGGTCACCGCCTCCACCAGCAGGGCGGCGCGGTGATGGCGGTCGGCATGGATTTCCTCCGCCAGCGGGCGCGGCAGGGCGGCATCGGCGGCGGCGCGTGCGGCGAGCAGGGCGGCGTAGTGGTCAGGGAAGTGAGCCTGCAATTCCTGCGCGAAGTAGCCGTCGTTCTCTGCGAGCTGTTGCGTCAGCAGGGACTCGGGCACCGCGAACGCCGCTGCCACCTCCGGCTGCCGGGCGATGTCGGCAATGGGCTGCAGTTGCGCCTCGATGTGCGCGCTGGGCGGCTGCGCCGGCGGGTGCGCGGCGGCATGCCGGGCCGCGCGTGCGGTGCGCACCACGGTGCTGAACAGATCTGCCAGGCCGATGCCCATGTGCGCCACGGTCGGCACCACCGGCGCGCCGAGCCGGGCGGAGAGCGCGCGCACATTGATGAAGCGCCGCCGGCCGCGCGCCTCGTCCATGCGGTTGAGCGCGAACACCATCGGCCGGCCCAGCTGCATCAGCTCCAGCGCGAGTTCGAGATCGCGCTCCAGCGCCGTGGCGTCGATCACCATCAGCAGCACGTCGGGGGCGACGAACGCGCTCGCCGGCTGATGCGCCTCGTGCCCGGCGATCGCCGGCCAGCGGTCGCCCCACAGCAGATACTTAAGCGTCACGCACGCGTCCGCGTCCAGATCGTGCAGGCCGTCGACGGCGGGCAGCGCGACCAGGGAAATCTGGTCGATCCCCACCTCGACCAGGCATTCCTCGTACGCGGGGCCGATGCCGGCCAGGCGCTCGTGCCGTGTCGAGGTGCTGGCCGCCGCGCGGAAAATGCTGTGCTTGCCGCTGCTGGTGCGCCCGACGATCGCCACTCGGGGACGACGCTCGCCGCGCAGGCTGGGGCCGTGGAGGGGAAACGCATGCGCGGGCGAGGTCATTTATTAGTAATTCACGATATGAGAACGAGTCTCATTTGTACGGGTTTCTGCCGTGGCTGTCAATCTTGTCTTGCCCTGACTGGACCCGGGCCGTGGATCCAGTCATGGCACGCGCAGTCCGTCCGCCGCATCGTCGCCGAACATGAACTCGCCGTGGCCTACCGCGACGGCTTCCCCGTCAGCCGCCCAAAACGGAGTGCGACTCACAACGCGCTTCAGTTTGATCGAACAGGAAATGAAAAAGACCCGCAACGATGCGGGTCCTTCGTATAGAGCTTCCCGGCCGGGGATCAAGCAGCGTTCCCGGTCCGTCCTGCCTCGCTTTGAATCATTGTCCACGGACCAAGCGTCCTTCCGGGGGGCGGTGCTACACGCGATCTGGCCTTCAACGCGCCTGGTCGAGCTGCTCGCGCAGGCTGTCCAGGGCGCCCTGCTCGCCGCGGACGCGGAAGAACGCTCCGTCCTCGTCGGCGCGCTCCTCCAGCACCTCGCAGCGCGCGAAGACGTCGCCGCGCAGCTGCTGGGCCGACCACGGAAGAAACAGTTCGGCCTCGACCAGATCCTTCTGGAAAAACGCGACGATCGCCTGGTGAAGTTTCGCGACGTCGGCAGGGCGGCGCGCGCTCATCACGATGCAACCGGGGTACGTGGCGCGCAGCGCGGCTTCGTGTTCGGCCTGCGCCGCGGCGTCGCCGACGTGGTCGATCTTGTTGAAGATGCGGAAGCGCGTCACCTCCTGCGCACCGATCTCGTTCAGCACGTCCTCGGTGGCTTCGATCTGCCGCTCGAAGCCGGGATCGCTGGCGTCGATGACATGGAGCAGCAGCGAGGCGTCGAGTGCCTCTTCGAGCGTGGACTTGAACGACGCGACCAGCCCGTGCGGCAGGTTCTTGATGAAGCCGACGGTGTCGCTGACCAGCACGCGCGGGATGCTCTCGGGATACAGGGTGCGCACGGTGGTGTCGAGCGTCGCGAACAGCTTGTTGGCGACCAGCACCTCGCTGCCGGTGAGGGCGCGCATCAGAGTGGACTTGCCCGCGTTGGTGTAGCCGACCAGCGCCACGCTGGCGAGCCCCTCGTGCCCTTGCCGCCGCGCGCGCTGCGTCTTGCGGTCCGCGTCCATCGCAGTGATCTCCTTCTGCAGTTCGGCGATGCGGTCGCGGATCTTGCGCTTGTCCAGCTCGGTGTGCGACTCGCCGGCGCCGCGTCCGCCCACGCCGCTGCGCTGCCGTCCCTGCGGCCCCGCCAGCTTCGCCGCCTCGCGCAGGCGCGGCGCCATGTAGCCCAGGCGCGCGATCTCCACCTGCGCGCGCGCAGCGGGGGAGCGCGCGTTGCGGTGGAAGATTTCGAGGATGACCATGGTGCGGTCCATCACCTGGCAGCCGACCTCGTTTTCGAGGTTGCGCGCCTGCGAAGGCGAGATCTCGTGGTCGACGAAGAGGATGTCGATCGGATGGGTCGAGACCTCGTCGTCCAGCCCCTCGACGAAGTTGGAGAGGCGATGCAGGGGATTCTGCGGCTCGGCATCGGGCGCAGTTTCGTCGTCCGGCTTGCTGTTGACGAAGCGGCGGATCTCCTGCCGCTTGCCTACGCCCAGATACGCCGTCGAGTCGAAGCCGGTGCGCTTTTGCATGAACGTGCGGGTGACCGTGAACCCCAGCGTCTTGGCCAGCTCGCGCAGTTCGGTCAGCGACGCCTCGAACTCGATGTCGTTCACGCCCGGCAGCTGAACCGCCGCCACGATGGCGTACTGGGGGGCTTCTTTGGCTTCGCTTTGCATTCGGTATGTGCTTCTAGGGGGTGGTGGGCGAAGCCGGATAGTACCCGGCCGACGACAGGATGGGGGCGTGGGTGAGCGCACCCATGGCCCAGCATCTGAATGAAAAAAGCGCCGCATCGCTGCGAGGCGCTTCGAGTTTGGCTCTCCAAGGCGTAGGTGCGGTCAGTGCCTATCCGGGCAATGTGTTCCGGCGCCCTGCCGATATCGTGGGCACCTGCAATCTACATAACTGCCAATGTCGAAAAATTTTACATTTTCCATCCCAAGGGATGCGTCAAGTTTTCCATGATTCAACGTGGAGTAATGATTTCAGCCGTTTTTTCAAGCAATGGCATGGTCGTTGCATTCTCTAATCTTGCTGAACACTATGGCCTTACTGTAGTTAGGTACGCACTCAGCTGTATAAATAATATTTATTAGGGAGAAAAAATGATTCGCCGACTATTTTTGCAGCTCGCGGTTGCAGCGACGCTGTGCGTTGAGTTGGTTTCTGTGCATGCAGATCCCTTTAGGTTTGATCAAGCTGCGGTATCTCCAAGTCAAGTCGAACTCACTCTGTTGGTTAATGACAGCGCTGAGTTGGAGGCGATTTTTGGTTTACTGCCTGGGGAGTTGCAGCTTGCCGATATCGGTATGGCCGTATATTTCAGTCCTGAATGGCCGACCAATCCCTTGGTTGCGGGTTCTGTCTTGGTTTCCAGCCCTACTGAGTCATTCAATGTTGTTACGGATCCCAACGCCTTTGGCGTTCAATACCTGATCAATGCAGCCATTGCGCCCGTTCTGGAGAATGGCGCTGAGCTTTTCAGCTTTGTAATCAATAGGCCAAGTGTCGGAACGGGTACGGTCAACTTGTGGGCAATTAATCTGGGGAGTGGTTATGAAATCCGCTCTGAGGATTACGGCATCCTTGCGCAAACAACAGTAAGTGCCGTGCCAGAGCCTGGTGCCTATGCCTACATGCTGAGCGGAATCGCCCTTGTCGGGGCAATGATGGTTCGTCGCTCGCGCAAGCGTTTCCTGGCTAAAAATACTAATTGTTAGATGCGATACGGGGTTAGCTTCGCAATTAGAAACTGAGCGCAACTGTCTGAACGCTGAAATGAAAAAGGCCCGCATCGTTGCGGGCCTTTTTATGTTGGGCTCCCCGACCGGGCTCGAACCAGGGCCTGCGGATTACAGCTGCCTGGCACCCATGCCTCGAACCATTTCGATATACAGCGATTCCACACGCTCCCGTGCCCACGGGGTACGACGAAGAAACTTGAGGCTCGACGCGATGCTCGGGTCATGGGTGAAGCAGCGGATCTCGATTTTCCGCCCCAACGCATCCCAGCCGTAGAACGAAACCAGTTCGTGCAATAACTGTTCAAGCGTGACTCCG
>JAIBFE010000154.1 GCA_019459705.1 Thiobacillus sp.
GATGTGCTGCTGGGCAAGACCACCGAGAAAATCGACCGTTTCGGCCACAACCAGTTGAGCGTGTTCGGTATCGGCGCCCGCCAGACCGACAAGGTCTGGCGCGCCGTGCTGCGGCAACTGGTCGTGCGCGGATTGCTGGAAGTCGACCACACGGCTTACGGCGCATTGAAACTCACCGCCGCTGCAAGGCCGGTGCTGAAGGGCGAGGAAACCGTCATGCTGCGCGCAATCGAAGTGAGGCCTGCGCGCAGCAGGAAATCGCGCTTCGCGCCCAGCTCGGGCGCTGGCGTCCACGACGACGAGGATCCGCTGTTCCTGTCCCTGCGCGCCTGGCGCCGCGAAACCGCCAACGAGAAGGGCGTGCCCGCCTACGTCATCCTGCACGACGCCACCCTGCGCGAAATCGCCGCCCGTCGTCCCGCCACCTTGGCGGAATTGGGCGAAATATCGGGGCTGGGGACGAAGAAGCTGGAAGCCTATGGCGAGGCCGTGCTGGGGGTGGTGGCGGAGGGCTGAGAAAGAGCGTAATCCGCTGGCTTTGACGAACGCCAAGTCTCGTCTTATAGTTAACCAAAAGGTTAATTAACCGATAGAGCAAATACGAATGAGCCCTGCAACAGACGCCCTGAGCATGACCTTTGCTGCGCTGTCGGACCCCACGCGGCGGGCGATGCTGGCGCGTTTGGTGCAAGGCGAGGCCTCGGTCAATGAGCTTGCAGCCCCATTCAGGATGAGCCTGCCCGCCGTCTCGAAGCACATCAAAGTGCTGGAAAAAGCGGGGTTGCTGATCAAGACCCGCCATGCGCAACAGCGCCCCTGCAAGATCGACGGCGAGCAACTCAAGCAAGCGGTGGATTGGATCGAACAGTACAGGCAACTGTGGGAAGGGCGCCTGGACCGTCTGGATGCCTATCTGCTGGAACTGCACGCGCGTGAATCAGCGGCCGGGCCGGCACAACAGGAAATGGCCGCTATCCCAGACACAAGCCCGCCCAAGGCGACGCCGGACAAGGCCAGAAAAAATGCTGGCAAGCCAGCCCAATCAGCCTCGGGCCCTGAAAAACCCAAGCGCACCACACGATCCGCACGCAACCCAGCCCCAGCCAAGGAGAAAACCGATGACGACGTCCTTCAACAGCAAATTGGATTTGACTTTTGAGCGCATCGTCGATGTGCCTCCCCAGCTTGTCTGGCGGGCCTGGACGGAACCCGAGCTGATCAAGCAATGGTTTTGCCCCTTGCCATGGAAGACCATCGAAGCCGAAGTCGATGTGCGCCCCGGCGGGATGTTTCGCACCACCATGCAGTCGCCCGAAGGCAAGGCTTTCCCCAACATCGGCTGCTTCCTCGAAACCATCCCAAACGAAAAACTCGTCTGGACCAATGCCCTGTTGCCCGGCTTCCGGCCCGCATTGATGAATGCTCCCTGCGGCGATGAATCGGCCGAATTCATGTTCACCGCCAGGGTCGAAATGGCCCCGCATGGCGAAAACGGCACCCGCTACCGCGCCACCGTCATCCATGCGGACGAGGCGGGGTGCCGGACGCACGCAGCCATGGGCTTTGAAGAAGGCTGGGGCGTGGCGCTCGACCAACTGGTCGCCATGGTCAAGCGTGGCATTTGATCATGCGGTTCCACACGATCCGGATCAACCAAGGAAAGAGATGATGAAACCGAGCGAAAACGAACGTGAGGTGGTCCTTCAGCGCGAAGTGCCATTTGCCCCCGAACTCGTCTGGAAAGCCATGACCGAGCCCGAACACCAAAACCGCTGGTGGGGCCCGGACGGCTTCAGGAACGAAGGCGTGACCATGGATTTCCGTGTGGGCGGCGCGTGGACATTCGAGATGGTCGGGCCCGATGGCACCCGCTACCCCAACCACGCCGTGTTCAAGGAAATCACCCCGCCGTCCAGACTGGTTTTCGACCACGGTGATGGCCAACGGATATGGTTCGAGACCTGTATAACCCTGCAGGAAACCGGCAGCGGCACCCTGATCACCCTGCGCCAGCTTTTCCCCAGCAAGGAATCGCGCGACGAGGTGGTCGAGAAATACGGCGCCATCGAGGGAGGTAAGCAGCACCTGGCGAAGCTTGAGGCTTATCTCAAAGCGAACATAGCTTGAACGATGACGCCATGTTTCAGCCGACCTTGGGACTGGCGGAGGGTTGATGGTCGGGCCAAGAGACAGCGCACCGACCTGCCGCGGTGGTGCTGGACGACCCCCCGTGTTGCGCAGTATGCTGCACACAACTCTGTCATCCCCACAAGGAGTAGGTCATGGGCTTTTCCACCGGCGATGTCGTGCCATTCACCCAGGCGCGCGCCAATCTCTCCGAACTGGCCGATCAGGCCAAGGCCGGCGCCGAAAAGATCATCACCAAGAACGGCGAGAGTTACGTCGCCCTGATCGACGCCGACCGGCTGGACTACTACCACCGGCTGGAACGCGAGCGCATCCATCTGCTGCTCATCGACGACGCCCGCCGCGGCTTGGCCGACATCGCCGCCGGTCGGACCTTCGAGGCCGATGGCGCCATCGAGCAGCTACAACAACGCCGGGCCGCGACCGGTTCCGACAAATCGACCAACGCTGGCAAGCCCACCCGGAAGCGTGGCTGAGCGCCTATACCGGGTCGAACTGACCGCGAGCTTCCTGGAACGGCTCGACGCCGTCGAAGCCTTCCTGCTGGAAGCCGACGCGGGTCTCGCCTTCGATACGCTGCTGGCCCAGTTGCGCGCCTCGGTCATCCCCAACCTGAGCCGCTATCCGCGCATCGGCCGGTGCTACCTGGACAGTTCGCCCCAATCGGCCGAAGCGCTGGCCCAACTCGCCGCGCTGCCGGCCGGCGCCGCTCATGCTCTGCGCGAATACCTGCATGGCGACTACCTCATGCTGTACACCGCATCGGAAACCGACGCCACGGTTTTCCTGCTGTCCATCCGGCATCACCGCCAGCTTTCGTTTGATTTTTCTCGGCTGTGGCCCGGGGCCTGATGGTCACCACGAATATGGTTTCTGACCCTGTTTTTTCTCACGCTGGCTCAGACGGCTTAGAAGTTGTCCGAGAACAACGTGATATATAGCAGTATGGTGTCTGCCCCTGATTTTTTTATGAGATGAAAACCATTCAAGACTTGGTTCCGAGTGATCAAGGGCATCGGGACCTAATGCTTGCCCGCGCATACGCGATCAATGAGTATGTACTTCTGGAAGAGGCTTTGGCCGGGCTATACACCATGCTTCTCGGCAGCGGAGAAATTGTCAGCGTGACATGGTCGTTTCATAAGTTGTCTACAAGTGATCGCATCAAAGCTCTATTAGATTTGGGAGAAAGACGTACACCCCAAGCGATGAATCCGTTTGGAAACTCTGTAATCGAAACGGTCCAGAAGTTGGCCAAGAGGCGCAATTTCATCGTGCACTCCCACCAAATCGCCGGGGCGATCAGCATTGACCTCGCGAGCGGCAGCAAGACACCAGAATACAAAAATTTTCTGGTTTCACCTGGCATTGCCTTCGACTTGCCCAGCGAAACAAAGTATTTCCTACACGATGTTCTCAATTTCGCTCGACAAACTGCTTTTCATAAACAGCACGTCTTGGCGCTACACCATCTGATTCTCGGAGTTTGCTTGCCTGGGTGGGAGGATATCGTTCAACAAAAATATTGCGCTGAACCTAAACAGAATCACCCTGCCTACAAGATATGGAAGGAGATTTAGAATTGCTTAGGGGCTTGTCGTGGCGTTCGATACCATTGGAGATCAGCACTTTCCGCGCGGCGTACGCAGCCGGGTGATCACAGGTCTGCCAAGGGTACCGTTAAGGCAGAGCTGGACAAGGCACCGTAGTGACAAGGGACCAGTTACCTGTTTTTCGGTACCGGTGAGCCAGCCTTAGCACGCACCTACCGTTAGTGAATGGCGATTACGGGCCGGTTGCAGTCTGTTTAGTTAGTTGCCATGAGGTCGACTTCGGTCAAAAAACAATCCCCACATAGCTTCGCGTGTGGCAATGCGCGACTTATACAGTCACGCCTTCAACGCATTCCCCACAACTTCCGCTACATCCTTCGCCAAGCCTTCGACCGCCGCGATGCACTCCAGCGCGGCGCGCGCATGGGCCTGCCGGCCGGCGTCGAACTGGCGCCAGCGGTCGAAGCTGCGGGCGATGCGTGAGGCGACCTGCGGGTTCATGGCCTGCAATTCGCTGA
>JAIBFE010000157.1 GCA_019459705.1 Thiobacillus sp.
CTACCGGGGGGGTGCTGGCCCCGCACCATCCGGACGATGCGGGGTTTGCGGTGTTTTTCCACCATTAATTCATGGTCTTGGGCCTGGGCGCGCCGGCCAGCGTGTCTGCGACGACGCTGGGCCTGTAAGACTTAAAGCCCGCTCAGCCAGTCCAGTTCGGGCTCGCTGAATCCGGCCTGGCGGCGCGCCGCTATATTGAAGGGCGGTTTCAGCGGCGGTGCGTCATAGTCGACCAGCAACTGCCGGAACGTCGCCTCCGGTTCCAGTCCGCGTGCTGCGCACAACCAGCCGAACCAACGGCTGCCAATGGCGACATGCCCGATCTCGTCGCGCTCGATGATGGCGAGAATCTCGACCATGCGCAGGTCATTCACGGCCTTCAGCTTGTCGACGATCAAGGGCGTTGCATCCAGCCCGCGCGCTTCCAGCACCCGCGGCACCAGCGCCATGCGCACCAGCGGATCGTGCGCAGTCTTCAGCGCCATGTCCCACAGCCCGGTGTGTGCCTTGAAATCGCCGTAGGTGTGGCCGAGCGTCGCCAGATGTCCATTCAGCAGATCGAAATGCAGCGCCTCCTCGTCCGCCACCCGGAGCCAGTCCGCGTAATACGCGACTGGCATGCCGGCAAAACGGTGAGCAGCGTCGAGCGCCAGATTGATCGCGTTGAATTCGATGTGCGCCAGCGCATGAATGAGTGCGGCGCGGCCGGCGAGCGTATCGGCGCGGCGGCGCGGCACCTTGTGCGGCGGTACCCGTTCAGGTTTGTCGGGCTGGCCCGGCCGGTCGGTCGGCGTGCGCGCAGCCTTGGGCGCGGCATCCAGCCGGCCAGCCAGCCAGTCCGCATACAGTGTGTGCACGCACGCCACTTTGGTGGCCGGCTCGCCGATTTGCAGACACTCGGCGAGTCGCAGCGGCAACGAACTCAGCGCCGCTCCACCCACCGGATCCCCGCAAGCGCAATGGCCAGAAAAATCAGCAGCGGCAGGATCGCCACCATCACCGCCGGCCAGTCATTCAGCAGCCCCAGATGACCGAACAGGCGGCTCAGCAGATGGAAGCCGAGTCCTGCCAGAATGCCGATGAAAATCTTGCTGCTGGTGCCGCCGGCGCGCGGCCCCTGGATGGCGAACGGCATGGCGATCAGCATCATGATCGGGATGACGAAGGGGCTGATGAATTTCGACCACAGGGCAAGTTCATAGCGCGTGGCTTTCTGGCCGTTGTCCTTGAGATGTGCCACATAGCGCCAGAGCGTGCGTGCCGACATTTTTTCCGGCGCAACCAGCAGCACACTGAGGATGTCGGGCGTCAGCACCGATTGCCAGTCCTGGCGCGCGCTGCGCGTCGCCTGGATGCCGTTGCTGCTGAAGCGTGTTTCCATCACCTGCTGCAGATCCCATATCTGGTCGCCGCGCCAGTTGGCTTGCTCGGCGGCACGGATCCAGCCCAGGCTGCCATCGGCAGCGAAACCGTAAATCTCGATGCCGCGCAGTGTGTTGTCAGGCATGACCTCGCGCACATTAATGAACGAGCGACCATCCTTGACCCATAATCCGGAACGGAATTGCTGCGCCACCACCGAGCGGGTGGCCAGCAGCTTGTAGCGCTGCGCGGCCTGCTCCGACCACGGCGCCACGTATTCGCCGAGGACCAGTACCAGCAGCGACAGTACCACCCCGATGATCGCGAAATACCCCGCCACGCGCCAGTTGGACAGGCCCGATACGCGCATCACCGCATATTCCGAATTGCCCACCAGGCGCGACAGCGCGAACAGCGTGCCGATCAGCGCCGCCACCGGCAGGATTTCGTACAGATGCCCGGGCACATTGAGCAGCACCACCACGGCAGCCTGTCCCAAGCCATAGTCGTTGCGGCCCAGACTGCCGAGTTCCTGCATCACGTCGAAAAACGCGAACAGCACCAGCAGTGCGAGCAGGACGAAGCCCGACGCCACCAGCACCTGGCCTGCCAGATAGCGCGCCAGCAGCTTCATGCGCGTCTCCCGCGCGGGGCATGTTGGCGGTTGCGCAGGTAAAACAACGCGGCCACGGCGAGCAGCATCAAGAGATGCGAAGACATCATCCCTGCCCAGGGGTTGAACTTGCCCTGAGCCACCCATGCCTGGGACAGCGACAGCAGATTGTTGTAGACGAAATACAGCAGCAGGGCGATCACCAGCCCGTAGGAGCGGCGCGCCCGCGTGTTGACGAAACTGAGCGGAATCGCCATGACGGCGAGAATCAGCGCGGAGACAGGCACACCCAAGCGCCACAGCAGTTCGGCACGCGCCGGCGGCGAGGCATCGGCCAGCAGTTCGTTTGCAGGCGCCTGGCGGATGCCGGTTACCGGATCAGCGGTGGCAACCGGATCGAGTCGCATCCAGTAACGCTGGAACTGCACAATGCGGTAGTCGAGCTGGCCAGGCGTGCCTTCGTAGCGGCGCCCATCCTTGAACACCAGGTAGCGCGATCCGTCGGCTAGCTCGGTATGGTCGCCTTCGCGCGCCACCACCAGTCCGAGCTGGCCGTCGATGCGCGACTGCATGAAGACGTTGCGCACGATGCCGGTCAGCGGGTTGAGCGATTCAACATAGTAGACACGCTGACTGGAACCGGATTCCGCAAACAGGCCGGGAGCGATCAGCGAGCTTTCGCTGCGGCTTTTCAGGTCCTGGCGATATTCGTTTTTCTTGGTCTGCATCCACGGGTTGAGCACCAGCGTCAGCAACAGGATGACCAGCGAAAAGGGCACTGCGAAGGTCAGCACCGGGCGCATCCATTGCGTGAGCGACAGGCCGGCATTGAACCAGATGACCATTTCGCTATCGCGCCACATGCGCGATAGGGGTAGCAATACGCCGGCAAACAGCGCAATCGTCATCAGGACCGGTAAAAAATACAGTAGCGAAAAGCCGAGAAAGGCAAACACCGCTTCGTTGGCCAATTCACCACGCGCCACGTCACCGAGCAGGCGGATGAACAGCACCACCAGCGCAATTGCGATCAGCACCGTGAGCACGGCGCCGGTCGTGAGGCCCATCTCGCGGGTCAGCGCGCGGCGATAAAGCATGGGCTTATGCGCGGCGCGTGCGTGATACGAACGGGCTTTTGACATTCCACTGCGCCCGCGCCAATAATCGCCCAATCGGCAACCTCAATCATCGGCGCATACTTCCAACTGGCTACGCCCGCAAGCGGCGCAGCGACAAATTGTATTTTTTTGAGCACAGACATGGAAAACAAGGAAATCGAACTTGAATTTAGCATAAAAAGCGGCGCGCCCGAAAAGCAGCGCACCGCCTGCGTGGTTGTCGGCGTGTTTGAAAACCGCAAGCTGTCGGGGCCGGCCATCGACATCGACCGCGCCAGCGACGGCTATCTGTCCGAAATCCTGCGCGGCGGCGACATGGAAGGCAAGGCTGGCAGCACCCTGCTGCTGCACCGGGTGCCCAATATCCTGGCTGACCGCATTCTGCTGGTGGGCCTCGGCAAGGAGCGCGAGTTTCACGAAAAGGCCTATCGCGACGCCATCGCCTGCGCGGTCAAGACCCTGCGTGACACCGGTTCGATGGAAGCGGCCATCACGTTGTCCGAAATTCCGGTGAAGAAACGCGACGTCACCTGGAATATCGAGCAGGCGGTGATCAGCGCCCATGATGCGCTGTACCGCTTCGACCACATGAAAAGCAAGCCAAGCGAGGCACGCCGCCCGCTCAAGCGCGTGATCTTTGCGGTATCGCGGCGCGGCGAACTGAAGTTCGGCGAAGCCGGGCTGGCATGCGGCCTGGCGATTGCCCACGGCATCAATCTCGCCAAGAACCTGGGCAATACGCCATCCAACATCTGCACGCCGGAATACCTGGCCAGCGAGGCGAAGAAGGTGGCGAAAGCTCATGGCTTCGGCTGCGAAATTCTCGATTACGCCGCCTGCGAGAAGCTGGGCATGGGGTCCTTCCTCTCGGTCGGCAAGGGCAGCGACAAGCCGCCTCGCTTTATCGTGCTGAAGCACGATGGCGGCAAGAAGGGCGACAAACCGGTGGTGCTGGTCGGCAAGGCCGTCACCTTCGACGCCGGCGGCATTTCGCTGAAACCGCCTGCCGAGATGGATGAGATGAACTACGACATGAGCGGCGGCGGCGCGGTCATCGGCGCCTTCCGCGCCATTGGCGAACTGGGGCTGAAGCTCAACCTTGTCGGCCTCATCCCCGCCTGCGAGAACATGCCGGATGCAAATGCCAACAAGCCCGGCGACATCGTCACCTCGATGTCCGGCCAGACCATCGAAATTCTCAACACCGATGCCGAAGGCCGCCTCATCCTGTGCGACGCGCTGACCTACGCCGAGCGCTTCGAGCCTGACGCGGTGGTCGATCTGGCGACACTCACTGGCGCCTGCGTGATCGCGCTGGGTGCGCACCCCAGTGCGCTCTACAGCAACCACGATCCGCTGGCACGCGAGATCGAGCACGCCGCCGACCACGCCTGGGACCGCGTCTGGCGCATGCCGCTGTGGGACGACTACCAGGAGCAGTTGAAGAGCAGCCTCGCCGACATGGCCAACATCGGCGGCCGGCCAGCCGGCTCGATCACCGCGGCCTGCTTCCTGTCGCGCTTCGCCAACAAATATAACTGGGCGCATCTGGACATCGCCGGCACCGCCTACAAGGGCGGTCGCGACAAGGGCTCGACCGGCCGGCCGGTGTCGCTGCTGGTGCACTTCCTGTTGAATCGCGTCCAAAAGTAACCCGGCAAACGTGACCGAGATCATCTTCTACACCTTTGCCGGCGACCCGCTCGACGTCGCCCGGCGCGTCGCCGCCAAGGCACACGGCCAGGGCAGGCAGGTGATGATCTACGCGCCGGACTCAGCGGTGGCCGATGCCATCGATCGCCTGCTGTGGTCGACGCCTGCACTCGGCTTCGTGCCTCATTGCCGCGACAACGACACGCTGGCCGGTGAAACGCCGGTGCTGATCGGCACCGATGCCGACGCCCTGCGCAGCGCCGACGTGATGATCAACCTGCACGTCGAGCAGCCGCCCGCCTTTGCCCGCTTCGAACGCCTGGTCGAAATCGTCGGCCTGGATGAAGCCAGAGTCGAACAGGGACGCGCGCGCTACCGCTTCTACAAGACGCGCGGTTATGCCCTGCAAACGCACGACCTGCGTCAGCACGCCGGATGAGACTGCGATGAGCGACAGCCCTTTCCTGAACAAAATGGACGCGCTGCTGAAAAAGCATCGCGGCGGAGGCGAGGACGACAGCGATTCGTCCTCCGGTCCCGAATCCGCATCCGGGCCGTCTGCTGAACACGCTGCGCCACCCGACGCCTGGCTGCCGGTATTGACCCAGGTCATCGAGCGCGGCACACCGCCTGTCGCAGCGGTTTCTGCGACCACGCCGGACACCCCGGCAGCTCCACTCCCAGCCGAGGCTTCCGTTTCCATTGAGCCGCCTTCCGTCGTGAGCGATACCCTGGCCGAGCAACTGATGAGCGAACTGGCGCCACGCTTGTCCGAAGTGATGGAAAAACAGGTCGCCGCAGAGCTGCGCAAGAATCTCGACCAGACCGTAGCCACCCTGCTCTCCCAACTCGACGTCAATGTGCGTGAAATCGTGCGGGACGCCGTCGCGGAGAAACTCAAGCAGCCGCGCGACCCCTCGACCTGAAACCGTATCCGGCAGCGTTTGTGGCCTGCTCCGATGATTTTTGGGACGTGTCACAGGAATTTTTGGGATAATCAACGCTTTGCCCGCACGCCATGGAACTCGCCAAATCCTTCGAACCGGCTGACATCGAAAAGCGCTGGTACGCCCAGTGGGAAAGCGCCGGCTACTTCAAGGCCGGCGATGCGCCCGACACCCCTGCCTACTGCATCATGCTGCCGCCGCCCAACGTCACCGGCACGCTGCACATGGGACACGCCTTCCAGCACACCCTGATGGACGCCCTCACCCGCTATCACCGCATGGCGGGCGACAATACGCTGTGGCAGCCGGGCACCGACCACGCCGGCATCGCGACGCAGATCGTGGTGGAGCGCCAGCTCGACGCACAGGGCGTCTCACGCCACGACCTCGGCCGCGAGAAATTCCTGGAAAAGGTGTGGGACTGGAAGGAGCACTCCGGCTCCACCATCACCCGCCTGATGCGGGGGCTGGGCACCAGCCCCGACTGGAGCCGCGAACGATTCACCATGGACGCCGGCCTGTCGAAGGCCGTCACCGAAGTCTTCGTGCGGCTCTACCGCGAAGGCCTGATCTATCGCGGCAAGCGGCTGGTGAACTGGGACCCGGTCCTCGGCACCGCGGTGTCCGACCTCGAAGTGGTGAGCGCTGAGGAAGACGGCTTCATGTGGGAGATCAACTATCCGCTGGAAGACGGCGCAGGCTTTTTGACCGTCGCCACCACGCGACCGGAAACCCTGCTCGGCGACAGTGCCGTCGCAGTGCATCCGGAGGACGAGCGCTACAAGCATCTGATCGGCAAGCACGTACGCCTGCCGATCGCCGAGCGCAGCATCCCCATCATTGCCGACGACTATGTCGACCGCGAATTCGGCACCGGCGTGGTCAAGATCACCCCTGCGCACGACTTCAACGACTGGCAGGTGGGTCAGCGCCACAAGCTGGTGGCGATCAGCGTGCTGACACTCGACGCCAAAATGAACGAACTGTGCCCCACCGAATACCAGGGGCTGGACCGCTACGACGCGCGCCAGAAGCTGCTCGACGAACTGCAAGCCAAGGGCCTTCTCGTTTCGGCCAAGCCGCACAAACTGATGATCCCGCGTGGCGACCGCACCCATGCGGTGATCGAACCCATGCTCACCGACCAGTGGTTCATGAGCATGGAAGGCCTTGCCAGGCAGGGCCTCGCCGCCGTCGATTCGGGCGATCTGAAGTTCGTGCCGGAGAACTGGACCACCACCTACCGTCAATGGCTGGAAAATATCCAGGACTGGTGCGTGTCGCGCCAGCTGTGGTGGGGCCATCGCATCCCTGCGTGGTACGACGCCGACGGCAACTTCTACGTCGCGCACACAGAAGAAGAAGCAATGAAACAGGCCGGCGGCCGTGAGCTGACCCAGGACAACGACGTGCTCGATACCTGGTTCTCCAGCGCGCTGTGGCCTTTCTCGACGCTGGGCTGGCCCGAACAGACGCCCGAACTCGAACGTTACCTGCCGACCTCGGTGCTGGTCACCGGCTTCGACATCATCTTCTTCTGGGTCGCGCGCATGGTAATGATGTCGCTGCACTTCACCGGCAAGGTGCCGTTCCGCGAGGTGTACGTCACCGGCCTGGTGCGCGACTCCGAAGGCCAGAAGATGAGCAAGTCGAAAGGCAACGTGCTCGACCCGATCGATCTGATCGACGGCATCGTGGTCGACGATCTGGTCGCCAAGCGTACCCAGGGTCTGATGAACCCCAAGCAGGCCGCCAGCATCGAGAAACGCACCCGCAAGGAGTTTCCTGAGGGCATCGCCGCCTACGGAACGGATGCCCTGCGCTTCACCTTCGCGAGTTTGGCCACGCACGGCCGCGACATTAAATTTGATCTCCAGCGCGCCGAGGGCTACCGCAATTTTTGCAACAAACTGTGGAACGCCACCCGCTTCGCGCTGATGAACCTGGAAGGCCACGACTGCGGCCAGGACACCAGCCAGCCGATGGACTTTTCGGATGCGGACAAATGGATCGCCGCCCGCCTGCAGCAGGCCGTCGCCGAGGTTCACGAGGCCTTCGCCGCCTACCGCTTCGACCAGGCTGCGCGCGCGGTCTACGAATTCGTCTGGGACGAGTACTGCGACTGGTACCTGGAACTCGCCAAGGTGCAGTTGAACACTGGCACGCCCGAGCAGCAGCGCGCCACCCGCCGTACGTTGGCCACGGTGCTCGAAGCCACCCTGCGTCTCGCCCACCCGATCATCCCCTTCATCACCGAGGAACTGTGGCAGAAGGTCGCCCCGCTCGCGGGCGTGGCAGGCAACAGCATCATGCTCGCCGCCTATCCGCAGGTCGACGCGGCCCAGCGCCACCCCGACAGCGTTGCACGCATCCAGTTGCTGAAGGAACTCGTCAACGCCTGCCGCACCCTGCGCGGCGAAATGAACCTGTCGCCCGCCCAGCGCGTGCCGCTGGTGATCGAGGGCGACGCCGCCACGATCAACGCGCTCGCCCCCTACATCGCCGCGCTCGGCAAGCTCTCGGACGTCAGCGCCGTCGCTGCACTGCCGGAAGCCGACGCCCCGGTCGCCCTGGTCGGCGACATGCGGATGATGCTGGTGGTGGAAATCGACAAGGACGCCGAGCGCGCCCGGCTGGCCAAGGAAATCGCCCGCATCCAGGGGGAGATCAAGAAGGCCGAAGCCAAGCTCGCCAACCCCAGCTTTGTCGACAAGGCCCCCGCCGCCGTGGTGCAGCAGGAGCAGGCACGTCTGGCGGACTTTGCCGCCATGCTGCTGAAACTGGAAGCGCAGCACGCACGCTTGGGCTGATGACCTGATACGCAACAAAAAAGCGCGGTTGATCCGCGCTTTTTTGTTGGTTGGATCGGTGTTTTTCGCGCATAAAAAAACCGGAGGCTGACGCCTCCGGTTTCTATCAGCCGAACAGAAAAATTACATCTTCCAGCTGTACTGGATACCGATCGCGTTTTGGTACATTTCAATTTTGTTATTGGTGCTACCCGTGGGGAAATACGCGTTGTCTGCACCTACTACATCATTCGCAAAGCCGTGCATATAGCTCATGGTGAGTTCGTTGCCAGTAGCCAGCGTGTAGGTAAAGCCCAAAGTAACGTGATTCTCAATAACGCCGGGGGCGATCGAGTTGAACACCACGTCATTTGCACCGATAGGATTGTCTCCGTGGTTAAAGCCCCCGCGCAGCATCAGATTCTGACTGTACTTGTATTCGACACCCAGTTTCCAGACGTCGATGTCCTGCCAGCCAAAGCCAATACCACTGGCGCCACCGAGACAGGTAGAGGACACCGCCGGGCCCACTGGTGGGTTAGGCACACATCCTGCCGGTTGGCTGGTGTTGCTTACGGAGGCCACGTCAGAATAATTGATGCGTTGATAATCCAGGGCCAACTTGACAGCAGGGGTCGCCTGCCAGGCCACGCCAAGGTTCCAGTTCGAGGGAATATCGAAGTCACCCTGCTCGGCGAACAGGCCCTTGTACTTGTCGAACTCCTCGAAACGCATCTTGCTGGCATAGGCGGCGCCAATGGTCACGGTCGGCGTAATCTTGCCCATGTAGCCCACTCGAACACCGTAACCAAAGCTATCGTCATAACCTTCGTTGGTAAGGCTGTTAGGATCCGTGGAGATCTGCGCAAAGGCATCCAGACCTTCTGCCTTGAAGCGCTGATAGCCCAGCAGCGGCGAGATGCCGATCGAATGGCTAGCATTCACTTTGAAAGCTGCCGTCGGGGCAACGATCAGTTGCATCAAGTCCACGCCCAACGAACCCGAGCCGCACAGCATGTTTTTGTTAGGGCCACTGGCGCAAGTCAAGTTGCTATCGGATGCCGGGTAATCAGTATTCATGCCACCGTTGCCATAAACCGTCACGCCCAGAGCCAGGTTGCTGTTAACCATACGGTTGTAGCCAAACTCGGGAACCAGGAAGTAGTTGGATTCACTCTCAGCACTCCCGGGCAAGGCACCACCTACACGGGTGTACTCGCGGATAGGGCTGAACAAGTCAGCGCCCAGATCAATACGGTTGCCGGCGAAGGCAGCAGCGGCCGGGTTGTTAGCGCCGAAAAAGGCGTCGTCGTGGGTGGCGGTGGCGGCGCCGCCCATACCCTTGGCCTTCATGCCGTAGCCATGCGAAAAGTAGCCGTTGGTGGCGTAGGCGCTGCCAGCCAGACCGGCCAGTGCCATGAATGCGAATACGCGGGTCAAATTCATTTGTTGTCTCCTATGGGCAGAATTGATACAGATAAGCCGATTGAATAGCTTGCCCCGAAGGCTACGCCCGCTCTAGGGCTTAAACAAGCGAGCCTACTCAACTCTCCCGAAATTCCGGATTGAGTGTGGTACAAAAGACACATAAAAAAGAGCCGGAATAATCCGGCTCTTTTTTATCATGCTGCAATCTGCCTTTAAATAAACAGGCAGATGTCGGTCTCGCCCGCGAACTCGAAGAAGGTGGCGGCGCCGCCGTATTCGAGGCCGTCGATGAAGTCGGAATGCTCGAATCCGAACAGTTCGACGGTCATCTGGCAGGCGATGAACTTAACTTCGGCTTCCTGGCACAACTCGCGCAGGTCGGGGATGGTGGCCACGCCGTTGTTGGCGATGGTCTGCTTCATCAGGGCCGTTGCCACGCTTTCATAGCCGGGGATGATGGCCTGGATGGCGTTGGGCATGTTCCAGTTGATGCTCTTGAACCACTTGGGGCCGAAGGGCATTTTCATCGGCATGCCGGGGTTGCCCAGGGTCTTGGGGCGTCAGGTGGTGGAGTTCGTGCAGGCGCTGCGGCAAATCGATCTGAAGAAAAGGCCGGGCATCGCGGAAACGCTGGACTGGGCGGCGAGCCTGCTCCGTCT
>JAIBFE010000161.1 GCA_019459705.1 Thiobacillus sp.
TGGCCTGCGACACGCGCAGAATGGTGTCGAAGCGCTGCTGCACGTTCTTGATCAGCCAGCGCGCTTCCTGCAACTGGCTGGCCAGTTGATTGCCGCCACTTTCGCGGTGGCGCGCCAGGATGTCGGCATAGACGCGGTTGACGCGCAGCTTGGGCATGGCATCGGCGTTGAGGCTGGCGATCCACATGCCCTTGACCTTGCGTACATACACATCGGGGATGACGTAGTGCGTTTCGTCGGCGCCGAAGGCCGCGCCGGGCCGCGGATTCAGCGACAGGATCAGGGCACGCGCAGCACGCAGTGCGGGGTCGTCGATGCCGAGCATTTTTTTAAGCTTGCCGACATCGCGCGCGGCCAGCAGATCGAGATAATGCGCGGTCAGGCGCATGGCTGCGTCGCGCGCCGGGGTGTCGGGGGGCAGGACGCGCAGCTGCAGGGTCAGGCATTCAGCCAGGTTGCGTGCGCCAACGCCGGTTGGGTCCATGTTCTGCAGATGCTTGAGTGCGGTTTCGACCTCTTCCGGCTCGAGCTCTTCGAGTTCCTCCCGCAGGCCGGCGGTGATGTCTTCCAGCGGCTGGGTGAGGAAGCCGGCTTCGTCCAGGTCGTCGATCAGCGCGGCAACCAGGGTGCGGTCGCGCAGGGTGAGCGGGCTGACGATCAACTGGTTCAGCAGGTGTTCACGCAGGGTTGCACCCGAGACCGAGCCCTGCGCATAGTCATTGTCTTCGTCATCGCCGCCGGCGGTGCTGTAATCGTTCCAGTCGGCGTCGTCCAGTGCGGTGGCCGGTTCGGATTCGGCGCTTTCGGGCTGGGGCGTTTCCGTGCTCTGCGCTTCGGCCTCGGCGGTATGGGCCGGTGCCTCGGCCGCGGTGTAGCTGGCTTCGTCTTCGTCCTCGCGTTCCAGCAACGGGTTGTCCTGCAGCATCTGCTCCAGTTCCTGGTTCAATTCGAGCGTCGACAGCTGCAGCAGCCGGATCGACTGTTGCAGTTGGGGTGTCAGGGTGAGGTGCTGACCGAGCTTGAGTTGGAGGCTGTGTTTCATGAAACTTGACTACGGCAAAAAGCGTGCCGGCTTGAGGCCAGTTTAACGCGATTCGCGGGTGGAGGGGATTTCTTACAGGCGGAAATTTTCGCCCAGATAGACCTTGCGTGCGCTGTCGTCCTGGATGATGAGGTCTGGCGTACCGGCGATCAGTACCCGGCCTTCGTTGATGATGTAGGCGCGGTCGCAGATGCCGAGGGTTTCGCGCACGTTGTGGTCGGTGATGAGCACGCCGATGTCGCGCTCGATGAGGAAATGCACCAGTTTCTTGATGTCGAGCACCGCAATGGGGTCGATTCCGGCGAAGGGTTCGTCGAGCAGGATGAAGCGGGGATTGATGGCCAGTGCACGCGCGATTTCCACGCGGCGGCGCTCGCCGCCGGACAGGCTGATGGCGGCCGCATCGCGCAGGTGCGCGATATGCAGGTCTTCGAGCAGGTTGTCGAGGTGTTCGTCGAGTTCGTCCTTGCTGTAGGACTTGAACTCGAGAATGGCACGGATGTTTTCTTCCACCGTCATCTTGCGGAAAATCGATGGCTCCTGCGGCAGATAGGACAACCCTAGCCGCGCGCGCTGATGGATTGCCATGTGCGTGAGGTCGTGCGTATCCATCTGAACGCTGCCGCCGTCGGCCGCGACCAGTCCCACCACCATGTAGAAACAGGTGGTCTTGCCGGCGCCGTTGGGGCCGAGCAGGCCGACCACTTCGCCGCTTTTGACTTCAAACGAGACGTCGTGCACCACGGTGCGTTTGCCATACGTCTTGCGCAGGTTGTGGGCGGAAATCTGGCTCATGGCTGGGTGGCGGGCTGCCCGGCTCGCTGTTTCGGACGGATGACAGCGCGCACGCGTCCGCTCGGGGTTTGGGCATTGGGTTGGCCGACGACCTTGTAGAACTCGGTGTTGGCGTTATACGAGATCTGTGCTCCGCGCAGTTCGTCGCCGCCGCGCCGCAACCGGGCCTGCCCGATCAGTTCGAGCTGGCTGTTGACGCTGTCGAACTCGATGCGGTCGGCAAATCCTTCGATGAATTCATCCCGGCCGTCGACTTTCTGGCGAAATGCCACTGGCCGGCCGGTGGCGCTGATCTTGTCGAGGCCGCCCGCATTTTGCGTCACCTGTACGTGATCGGCACGCATCATCAGCGTACCCTGGCTCAGGATTACATTGCCCTGATAGACGCTGACCTTTTTGATGTCGTCGAGCGTGACCGTGTCCGCTTCGAGGTTGACCGGTTTGTCGCGGTCGGCTTTTTCGGCGTGGGCGGGCGAGGCCAGCAGCGCGGCACACAACACCGCATAAAAACCTGTTTTCAATGTTTGCATGGCGCTCATGTCTTTCCGGAAATGTAACGGGCGCTCACCCGTCCTGTCAGTTTGATGATGCGTCGCTTCGCATCGTATTCCATGGCACCCGCGCGCAGGGTCAGGGTGGCGTCGTGCACGTCGACCGTCCCTGGCGCGCGTAGCTGGTCGCGTTCGGGAAACACCAGCAGCTGCGCCGTGCGCAGGGTCATGGCGGATTGTCCAGTGTGGGCAGCGCGTTCCACGATGACGTCGCCATGCAGGTTCACCTCGTCACCATCGGGCGAGACGGTGGCCTGGCGCGCCACTGCGCGAACTTCGCCGGCCTCGGCATCGAGTTGCACGAATTGCGGCGATTCCAGCTCGGTAAGCTTGCTGCCTGAATAATGCTTGAGTTTTTTTGCGGACAAGCGGTAGTGCGGCTTGCCTGTCGCATCGGTACGCAGCGCATCGAAATTTTCCATAATGCCTTCAGGATCGGTTTTGGCCGCCTGACTGCCGTTGGGCGCCACCTGTACCGACTGCTCGATCCAGAAGCTGAGTGCGGCCAGCAGCAGCAATATCGCCAAGGGTAGCCACAACGAGCCTCGCGCGATCATCTCAGATACGGTGCCAGCGCCGCATCCAGGGTGCCCTGTGCGCGCATCAGGAATTCGCAGGCCTCGCGCACGGCGCCGTGCCCGGCTTCGCGCGTGGTGGTGTAGTGGCTGTAGGCCTTGACCAGTTCGGGCGCGGCGGGCACGGTAATCGCCAGGCCGGCGCGCCGCATCACCGGCAGGTCGACCACGTCGTCGCCCATGTAGGCGGTGGCTTCGCAGTCGATGCTCAGTTCACGGCACAGTGCCTCGTACACCACCAGCTTGTCGTGCGCGCCCTGATGGACGATTTCGATGCCGAGATTCCTGGCGCGGTGTTCCACCACGCGCGAGCTGCGCCCGGTGATGATGGCGAGCTCGACGCCGCTTCCCTTGAGCATTTTCAGGCCGTGCCCGTCGAGCGAATTGAAGCCCTTGAATTCCTGGCCGTCGTCGGCGAGAAACAGGGTGCCGTCGGTCATGATGCCATCGACGTCGAAGGCGATCAGGCGGATTTTTTGCGCGCGGGCGATCAGGTCGATTGTCATCACACCACCCCCGCTTTCAGCAGGTCGTGCATGTTGAGCGCGCCCACCAGAGTGTTGTCTGCATCGATCACCAGCAGGCCGTTTATTTTCAGCGTGTACATTTTTTCTAACGCCGCCACGGCAAGTTCGTCCGCACGGATCGTCTTGGGATTATTCGTCATCAGGTCGGTCACCCGCGCCTGCTGCAGATCAAGCGCGTGTTCCAGCGCCCGTCGCAAATCGCCATCAGTGAATACGCCCGCTACTTTACCTGCCGTGTCGACCACGGCGGTCATGCCGCGCCCCTTCTTCGTCATTTCGAGCAGGGCTGTCTTGAGCGAGGCGTCGCGGTCGATCTTCGGCAGTTCGTCGCCGCTGTGCATGACATCGCGCACGTGCACCAGAAGGCGCCGCCCGAGACTGCCACCGGGGTGGGTGCGGGCAAAGTCGTCGGCCGAAAAACCGCGCGCATCCAGCAGCGCCACCGCCAGGGCGTCGCCCAGCGCCAGCGCTGCCGTGGTGCTGGCGGTGGGCGCCAGATTGAGCGGACAGGCTTCCCTGTCGACTGCGGCGTTGAGATGCACATCGGCTTCCCGCGCCATGGTCGAGCTGGGGTTGCCGGTCATCGCGATGAGCTTGGCGCCGCGCCGCTTGATGAGCGGCACGATGCTGACGATCTCGTTGCTCTCGCCCGAGTTCGACAGCGCCAGCACGACGTCGTTGGGCGCGATCATTCCGAGGTCGCCGTGGCTGGCCTCGCCCGGGTGCATGAAAAATGCCGGGGTACCGGTGGATGCGAGGGTGGCGGCGATCTTGCTGCCGATGTGCCCGGACTTGCCCATGCCCGATACCACGACGCGGCCGGTGCACGCCAGGATCAGATGGACGGCGTCGGCAAAGCCGGCGTCGATGCGGGTGGACAGTGCACGCAGGGCCTCGGCCTCGATGTCGAGGACCTGGCGCGCCAGGTCGAGTAAATGTTCGGGAGCGGTGTGTTGGGGCTGCATGGTCGGCAAGTATACTAAAGCCTACCTCTCCAACTGCGTTTTCCTTGATGCATAGCAGCCTCCAGCTCGTTCTGATTTTGCTTGCGGTGGCCGTGCTGGTGGCCGCTGCTGCACGCGCGCTGCGCCTGCCGACCATGCTCGGCTATCTGGTGACCGGTATCGCCATCGGTCCGTTTGCGCTGGGCTGGATCCCGGACAGCGAAGAGGCGCGTTACCTGGCCGAGTTCGGCGTGGTGTTCCTGATGTTCTCCATCGGCCTGGAATTAAGCCTGCCGCGCCTGATGACCATGCGCATGACGGTGTTCGGCTTCGGTGGCGCGCAGGTCGTGTTGACATTCGTGCTTACCGCGCGGATCGCCTGGCTGCTTGATTTGCCGTTGCTGGCGGCCATCGCGCTGGGCGGGATCATGTCGATGTCATCCACTGCGATTGTGTCGAAGTTGCTGGCCGAGCGGCTGGAGATCCAGACGCCGCACGGGCGCCAGATTTTCGGCGCACTGCTGTTCCAGGATCTGGCCGTGGTGCCGCTGTTGATCCTGATTCCGGCATTTGCCAAGGATGCCGACGACATGGGGATGGCGCTCGGGCTGGCCATGTTCAAGGCTGTGGTGGTGCTGGGCTTTCTGCTGTTTGTCGGCCAGCGCATGATGCGCCCGTGGTTCCAGTGGGTGGCTGGACACAAGTCGCCCGAGCTGTTCACGTTGAACCTTCTGCTGTTCACGCTAGGGTTGGCGTTTTTAACCGAAAGCGCCGGCCTGTCGCTGGCGCTGGGCGCTTTTCTCGCCGGCATGCTGATCTCCGAAACCGAATACCGCTACCAGGTGGAAGACGACATCAAACCCTTCCGCGACGTGCTGCTGGGACTCTTCTTCGTCACCATCGGGATGCGGCTCGACCTGATGCAGGTGATGCTCAACTGGGGCAGCGTGCTGCTGCTGGTGGCAGCGATCGTCGTGGGCAAGACCATTCTGGTAGCCGGACTGGCCAAGGCTTTCGGCAGCACACGCCCCACCGCCGTGCGCACCGCGCTGGGCCTGGCACAGGCGGGCGAATTCGGTTTCGTGCTGCTGGCGCAGGCAGCCGACCTGAAACTGCTGGGTGCCGAAATCACCCAGCCGGTACTGGCGGCGATGGTGCTGTCGATGCTGATTGCGCCGCTGTTGATCAACCGCATGGACCTGATCACCCGTCTGATTGCCGGCAGCGAATGGGCCGGGCGCGCCAAGGAGGTGCATGACATCGCGGTCAAGACTTTCGGCAAGGCCCAGCACGTGATCGTCTGCGGCTACGGACGCAGCGGGCAGAATCTGGCCCGCCTGCTGGAGGCCGAGGGTATAACCTTCATCGCGCTCGACGCCGACCCCGAGCGCATCCGCGCGGTGGCGGCGTCCGGCGTCAGCGTCGTCTATGGCGACGCGAGCCGCCGCGAAGTGCTGGTTGCTGCGGGCTTGAGCCGCGCGCAGGCCATTGTGGTGACCTATTCCGACCTGCATTCCAGCATGGCCATCCTGCGCCATGTGCGCGAACTGCGGCCGGAACTGCCGGTGGTGGTGCGCACCATCGACGACACCCATATCGACGCGCTGAAAGCGGCAGGCGCCGCCGAAGTCGTGTCCGAAGTGATGGAAGGTTCGCTGATGCTGGCCTCGCACGCGCTGATGCTGCTGGGGGTGCCGCTCTCGCAGGTGCTGAAGCGGATCCGTGAGGTGCGCGAAACGCGCTACGCCATGATGCGGGGCTTTTTCCGCGGCGCCAGCGACGCCGACGACGAGCTCGACCAGCATGCCCAGCCGCGCCTGCATACCGTGCTGATCACCCAGGGCGCCGCGGCTGCCGGGCACAGCCTCGCGGAACTGGCGCTGAACGATTTGCTGGTGGAAGTGGTGGCGATCCGCCGTCAGGGGATCAAGGGCGTCGACCCCCAGCCCGACACCCGGATCCAGGTAGGCGACGTGCTGGTACTGCGGGGCGCCGCCGATGGACTGGCGTCGGCAGAGTTCAGGGTGTTGCAGGGATAAGCGGAAATAAAAAAGCCCGCCGAAGCGGGCTGTGTTGTGAGTGGAAAATCAGACGCCCATGCAAACCGTGTAGGTTGTGGCGTCGTCAAGGGCTCCGTTTGCAGCTGCGGTACCGTCGGCCGTCGCCCCGGCCTGCATCGAGCCAGCGTCAGTATCTCCGTCATCCAGCTGGGAGTCCAGTTGCTTGGCGAACTTCCCCGATACTCCGGCTGAGCAGATGAAATAGGTACCGCTGTTCATGCCGGTGAAAGGCTTGGCGCTCTGGATGCCGATGCGCCCGCCCAACGCATTGACCGGCGCATAATCGGCTGCAGCCGTGCTGGTTGGCCCGGGTGCAAGGCCGGCCAGCCGGACATGCTGCCAGAACAGATAGGACTCGTCGGTGGCGGTGGCGCTGTTCCAATTGCCATCGATGACGCCATCGCCGCGTTTGCTGGCGGCGCCCGGGGTGCTGGCATTGGTTGCGCCGGTTACATGAGTGCTGGCGGCAGAGTCGTCCCCGGGCAGTGCCTTGAACTTGTCCTGATAACCGTAGATGAAAACCGGAACATTGCGGAAGTCGGTTGAGAGATTCTTTACCCGCGCGCTGTTGATCAATTCCTGTCCCTTGAGAATGCCGCCGAGCAACAGGCCGATGATCACCAGCACAATGGCAATCTCGATCAGGGTGAAGCCCGACTGGCGTCGCGGTAGGTTGAGTTGAGGCATGATGGTGCTCTCCGGTTGTTATTGCCTGATGCCTTATGCAAAATATGTACCACCCATATGCTTCCATCAAGTGTCTGATACACAATGGAAATAAGCCGTTAAACGGGTCTGCCCCAGGGGTGAATTGATGAAAACCCGACGCCGCCGTCGCGTTTTCGGCAGACCGGCAAACCTGCCGACACGTTTGCCGACTCCATTTCCCGGATGGAATGCCGATAGCTGTGTCATGCTGAAACTCACCTTTTTGTGTAACGCCCAATGACCGATCGTACCGTGACTGCGCCGTCCCTTGCCTGGCTGACGTCGCTGACCGCCCTGTTCATGCGCGTGTCGCCCGGGCGCTGGCTGGCCTTGATGCTGCTGGCGCTGCATGCAGCCGTGGTGCTCGACGCCGAACCCACCGTGACGCGCGCATTTTTGCTGGCGCATTACGGCCTGTTTCTGTTGTGGCAGCCGCTGGTGCGCAGCGAGGCGCGCATCGAGCCCCGCCTCGCGCTGCCGGTGTTTGCCATGGCGGCATTGCTGGTGCTGGTCGACAGCACCTGGGTGATGGCCTTGTGGCTGGCGATTCTGGCGGGACTGGTGGGGGCGGTGGCCACATCGCAGAACCAGCGCGGTCCACGGTTGGCGTATCTGTTTGCGCTCACGTATCTGCTGGCGCTGCTGCTGGCGTGGGTGCTGCCGCAGAGCCTGGGCGATACCTCCCTGCCCGAGGAACTTCGAACGGCTGTGCGTTACGGCCTGCCGCTGTTGCCGCTGGCCATTCTGTTTCTGCCTGGAGCGAGCCGGGTCGGCGCCTCTTCGACACTCGATTTTATTTACGGTCTGATGCTGTCGCTGCTCATCATGGTGATGGCGCTGGGGGCGTTTGCCGTGGTGGCGGTGGCCAAGGTGAGCTACGCCTGGGCGCTGGTGCAAACGCTGCTGGGAATGGCGGCGCTGCTACTGGCGTTGTCGTGGTTATGGAATCCTCGCGCCGGGTTTGCCGGGCTGGGGCAGGTCACCTCGCGCTACCTGCTGTCAGTGGGCCTGCCCTTCGAAGGCTGGGCGCAGCGGCTGGCCACCCTGGCGGAACGCGAGCGTGATCCGGAATCCTTTGTTCGAGATGCGCTCGCCGACCTGCATGAGCTGACCTGGATCCGCGGTGGCCACTGGCAGGCCGCGCGCGGCGAGGGGGCGTTTGGCGAGCCCGCCGAGCATGCCACCACCCATGCCTTCCATGGCTTGAGCCTGACCTGGCAGTCGCCGCGTCCGCTCACCCCCGCACTGGCACTGCATGTGCGGCTGCTGTCGCAGTTGCTGGGCTATTTCTATGCCGCCAAGGTGCGCGAGCAGACGCTGCGCGAACAGGCCTACAGCCAGGCGATTCACGATACCGGCGCGCGGCTGACGCACGATGTGAAAAACATTCTGCAGTCGCTGAAAACCCTGCTTGCCGCCGCCGACACGTCCACGCCCGAAGACAGCGAACGCCTGCTGGCGCTGATGAAGCGCCAGCTGCCGCAACTGGCGGCGCGCCTGTCGCAAACCGTCGACAAGCTCAAGCAGCCGGCTGAGATGGATGCCGCACAACTTCCGGCACAGGCCTGGTGGGCGGCCCTGCAGACGCGCTATGAACATGACGATGTGCAGTTCTTCGCCGAAGCGATCGACGACACGCCGCTGCCGCAGGACCTGTTCGACAGCGTGGCAGACAACCTGCTGACCAATGCGCTGCGCAAGCGCCAGGGTGAACCGGGGGTTGCGGTGGAAGTGAGGCTGGCGCTGCATCCGCTGGCGAGCCTGACCGTGACTGACAGCGGCGCCCCGGCGCCCGAGCACGTGGCGCGCAATCTGTTCCTGAGCCCGGTGGCGTCGGATTTTGGACTGGGCGTGGGTTTGTATCAGGCCGCGCGGCAGGCGGCGCGTTCAGGCTACCGGCTGGAGTTGCCCGAGAATCGGGCGGGAGAAGTGGCGTTCCGGTTGCAGTCTACGGACAGCCGCCCGATGGACACACCCGGCTCCTGAGCAAGCCGTCTGAAATCCATACGACCAGGTCGTCGAATTCACCGCTGGCATCTCCGGCCTTGCTCGGGGTGCGGCTGACGAAATTGGCGTCGGCGTTGAGGTTTTCCAGTTCATCCGCGCTGGTTGGAGCAGCCAATGTCGTGCCATTGATATTGCGCGCGCCCCAACCGTTCGGCCCGTGCGAGAACAGCACCACAGGTAAATAAATGGCTTCATAGGCTGTGCATGCGCTGTTGCTGCAAATCTTCTTCAAGTTCAGGGTGATGTAGGGTGGCGTGTATGAGGCCAGGCTGGGTATCCCTTTTGACTCGTCAGCATATTCTTGATTTTCGACGCTGTAATGCAGGCGATTTCCCCAGGCATCCTGCGGGGCGGTGCCGAGAACGACCCAGGGAAACCAGCCAGATGCCCCCGCGCATGTGTCGCCGATCCGGTTTTCACGCCCGTCGGGAACGGGGTCGGTGTCGGGGCAGGGCAGATAGGGTCTGGGTGGCGTAATGGGATCGCCATCGTGGTCGACCGTATGCGTCATTGCATAACCTATTAGCGCTTCGCGCGCTTCTTCCAGCACTTTTTTTGTTTCCGCGATCCTCCGTGCCTGAATCTGTGCCGACAGCGGCATGGCCAGCCCGCCGATCAGAATGGTGACGATCACCAGCACGATGGCCAGTTCGATCAGGGTGAAACCGCGCGCCTGCTTCATGGTGTGGGTTTCCTGGCGCTGGCCGGGTCAGGGGTGCCGGGACGCAGTACCTGGTAGGGTTCATATACTTTGCCGTCAGCGCGGACCTGGCCCGGCTTCAGATCGGCCACGCCGGATGTGCCGACCTGCGGCCGGCCGTTGACCCAGCTCATGCGGCTGCCGTCGGAACGGATGACCAGGCCGTCGAAACGTACAGGCTGCGTGCCGGCTGCGGGGCCCGCGTGCTGTCGGCTCACCTGGGTGACGTTGCGGGCGCGCGCGGCTTCGAGCTGTGCACGCTGGGCAGGGGTGTAGAACAGGCGGCCGGGATCGGCAAGCGGAGAGGCAAGGCTTTCGCCCCATGCGGAAAGCGTGGCCAGCAAGAATACGGACATGGGGACAAAGCGCATCAGCCGGGCGGTGTACCGATTCATTGGTCCTCCTTGCCGTCAGCCGCCACGGTAAACCACAGCAGTTCGCATTCGACATCGAGTTCGGGCCGGTTGACGGGCTGCGGCGCGGCGTCGGTGGTGCGGACGAGGCTGCACTGGCTGACGCGGAATATGCCGGGCGTGCGCGCGTGCAATGCGTCGAGAAAACGCGGCAGGTCGGTTTCCACCAACATGGGCATGTTCACCCTCATGCGGGTCTGCTTGAGCGGCAGCCCGTTCGCCAGTGTGTCCGGGGCAGCTGCACGCGGAGACAGGGTGTAGGTGAGGCCGTAAAGACGGGTGTCCTGATTGGCGAGCTGAACTGCTTCGATCCAGGCGAGCCGGTTTTCCACGCCGACAAATCCCCGTGCAATGAGCGCATGGTAGGCATCGAGGTGCTGTGCAATCAGGCGCGCTTCCGTCCGTCCCTGCTCCTGCCGTGCGTGCGCGGCATGGAGTGCTGCCTGCTGGCGTTGCAGGGCGGAGCGGGACTCGGAGTCCTGCTGGTGGCTCCAGAAAATTCCCGCAGCGGATATCGATATTGCGGCGAGCAGCAGCAGGATCGACGTTTTAAGCGAGTCGAATGGCGGCAGGGTCATGTGCGCACCTGCAGGCTCAGGGTGAAGCGGGTTTCTTCAGGCTTGGTCTCGCCTGTGGTTTTGCCGCTCAGGGTTGCCGTGGGCGCGGTATTGACGGGACTGCTCAGGCGCTCGACGGCGGCCACGCCGGGTGTAGCGGCCAACCGTGCGACAAAGCCGTCGATGCGCGACATGGCGGCGCGGTAGTTGCCGTCAAAATCGGCAAGTCGCGCGTCCAGCGTGATGTCCGCCGTGCCGTTTGCACTGTCCTGAAGCGTCATGGCATTGACCACGATTTCAGGGTGCGCCGACAGGGCGTAACCCAGGGGCATGAACAGGGCGTTGAAGTCGAGCGGTGCGCGCGTCAGCTGCGCGGCCAGCGAAAGGGTCAGGCCGAGCTGGTCGGGGCGCGTGGCGAGCGTCGGGAAATTCTGCACGATGGCGGCATAGCGCGCATCGCCACGTTGCACCTCGCCCTGGATCTGCTGCGCCTGATCGCGCAGGTCCTGTGCATGGAGCCAGTACGTTGCGCTCAGGATCAGACCGATCGCAGCAACGATGCCTGACGCCATATTCAGGCCGCGCCGCCAGCGGAATTCGGTATGGCGCTGCAGCAGTTCGGGGGGGGCCAGATTCAGCTGCACATCCTCGCCTGCGATGGCGGCCAGCGGCGCCACCTCCGGCGTGGCGGCCAGAAAATCATCCGGAATGCGCAGCGCACGCGCGAGGCTGGCCATATCGATCAGCCGCGTACTGAATGCGGGATCGGCATTGAGCGGCGCCTGTGCGTTGTCGAGCTGGCCGCCAGGATCGAGCAGCAGCACGTGCAGGCGGGCTTCGCGCGGCAGGATGCGCTGGCCGGTCAGATAAAGCTGCGTCTTGGCAATTTCGTCGGCTGCGTTGCCTGGCAGCTGGGTGGGCGTATCGCCGCCGATCAGGCGTGAAAAACGCAGCAGGCCGTTTTGGTAATAGGACAGTCGCAGGCTGTTGTTGAGCCGGCACGCCAGCAGTACGTGCGGTTCCTGCACCCGCAGCTTGCCCAGCAGGTGCTGGCATGCCATGGCCAGCGGGGTGATGCCGGACAGGGGCACGCGTTCGCGGTGTAACACGCTGAGCCAGGGCGTCAGCCAGTCGGCATCGGGCAGGGCAGCCAGCAGGTAACGGTCGTCGCGGCGGCCTGTCGTTTCGCGCGCCTGCCGCCAGGCGCCGGTAAAGCGTGCATTGCGGAATACCTGCTTGAGCTTGCGCGCCAGCAGTTCGGCGCGCGCGTGCCCCTGCACGTGCGGCATGATCTCGCTGCGGTAATCCTCGTCCACCGTGTCGGCCACCAGCAGCACCGGCAGTTGCGCATGCTTGACTACGATTTTGCGGAATGCAGCCAGCCCGTCTGCAGTTGCGGCAAACTCACCCAGCCAGTGCATCTGCCCCGGGCGCCAGTCGAGCACGCCGATCTGGCGTGGCGTGGCAAGCAGGATCAGGCGGTGATCGAGCATCACAATGGCAGATTCCCGATCAGGTCGTAAACCGGCAGCAGTACCGACACCAGAATGCCCCCGAGCAGCAGGGCGAGGATGGCGGTGAGCAGGGGTTCCAGCACCCGGAGGCCGTTCTCGATCGAGTCGAGCACTTCACGATTGTAAAAATACGTGACGTTGTCCAGCGCTTCGTCGAGCGCGCCGGTGGTCTCGCCTACGCGCAGCATGCGGATCACCAGCGGCGGAAACAGCGCCAGCGACTGGAAGCTTTCCGACAGGCCGCGACCGTCGGCAATCTGTTGCGCCGCGCGGTGGATGCCGCTGGCGATCACCCGGTTGCCAGCGACCATTTCGCCTGCGCGCAACGCATCGAGCACGGTGACCCCGGAGCGGTACATCATCGCCAGCGTATTGGTGAAGCGCGACAGCACGATCTTTTGCACGATCGGGCCAATGACAGGCAGTTGCAGCTGGGTGCGGTCCCACCACTCGCGTCCAGCTTCGCTCCGTTTCACCCACAATGGCAGCCCGATGCCCAGCGCCAGCACCAACACCAGGCCGATCAGCCAGTATGAGCGCAGCGCTTCCGATACCGCCATCAGAACCAGCGTCGGCAGCGGCAGCGCTACGCCCATGGTCTCGACCAGCGAGAGCACCTGCGGCACCAGATACACCAGCAGGAACAGGATGGCCGCGCCGACCACCGCCAGCACCAGTGCGGGGTAGATCATCAGCCGTTTGGCCTTGGCGGCGACGTCCTCCTGCCACTTCAGTGACTCGGCCAGGCGATCGAATACCGCATCCAGCAGGCCGGTCTGTTCGCCCGCCCGTACGCTGTGGACGAACACGGCACCGAACACCGCCGGGTGGGCGGCCAGCGCCTGCGACAGCACCTTGCCGCCTTCAAGGTCTTCCAGCAGTGCGGTCAGCACATCGCGAAAGCCGCGCTTGTCCATGCTGTCGCGCAGATCGCGCAGGCCTTCCAGCAGGGGGATCCCGGCGCGGGTGATGTAACGCATGTGGATGCAGAAGGTGACCAGATCGCGTCGGGTGACGCGCTCGCGGCCGCTGGGTGCGTACTGGCGTGAAAGCTCGGCGAGCGTGATGAGGTCGAGCCCCATGCGCTTCAGCCGCAGTTCGAGGTCGACATCGTTGACCGCCGACAGCGTGCCCTTGACGCTGCGGCCGGTCTGGTCGATGGCGCGGTAGTCGAAGAAAGGCATGGTTAGGAAGTGCGAGTCCGCATCTTTACACCCGACCCGTCAAATCCACCACCCGCGCCACTTCAGACAGCGAGGTGATGCCATCCAGCACACGCTTGATCCCGTCTTCGGCCAGCGGATGATAGCCATGCTCGAATGCGGCGCGGCGGATTTCGTGCAGCGGCGCATGGTTGGCGACCAGTTCGTCCAGCGTCGGATCCATCCGCAGCAGTTCGATCAGTGCCAGCCGGCCTTTATAGCCTTTGTTGCTGCAGGCCGGACAGCCGGTGGCACGATAAATCTGCGGCGGCTGGGCCGGGTCGATGCCGAGAATGCGTGCTTCGTCTTCGTCCGGCGTGTAGGCTTCCCGGCAGCGCGGGCACAGTTTGCGCACCAGCCGTTGCGCAACGACGCCGATGATATTGCCGGACAGGATGCCGGGCTGGATGCCGATGTCCATCAGGCGCGGAAACACGCCGAGCGCGGAGTTGGTGTGCAGGGTGGTGAACACCTGGTGGCCGGTCATGGCGGCGCGGAAGGCCATCTCGGCGGTGTCCTTGTCGCGGATTTCGCCGACCAGGATGATGTGCGGGTCCTGCCGCATGTTGGAGCGGATGCCGTTGGGGAAGTCGAGCTTGAGCGTTTCGTTGACCGAGCTCTGGGGCATCAGCGTGACCGGGTATTCGACCGGATCTTCCAGCGTCATGATGTTGACGGTCTCGTTGTTCAGATGCGAGAGCATCGAGTACAGCGTGGTGGTCTTGCCCGAACCCGTCGGGCCGGTGACGACGAGGATGCCTTCCGGGCGCGCCATCATCAGCTGCAGCTCGCGCAGGGCGTCCGTGGTAAACCCCATCTGCTCCAGCGGCATGATGGATTTTTCGCGGTCGAGAATGCGCAGCACCAGGTTCTCGCCGTGGATGCCGGGCTGCGAGGAGACGCGGAAATCGATCGGGCGGCCGTTCAGCGTCAGCGACATGCGTCCGTCCTGCGGCGCGCGCGTCTCGGCGATGTTCATTCCGGACAGCACCTTCAGCCGCACCAGGATGCCCGGCCAGTAGGTCTTGTGCAGGCTGCGGATCTGCTCCAGCACGCCGTCGATGCGGTAGCGGATGCGCAGGAAGGCATGCTCGGGCTCGAAGTGGATGTCGGAGGACTCGCGCTTGACTGCGTCGGTGAGCAGCGCGCCGACCAGCCGCACTACCGGCTGGGTGTATTCCTCGGTGTCGGGATTGAGGCTGGCGTAGTCGACTTCGCCGGTCTCGATCTCGCGCAGGATGCCGTCGAGCGAAAGATCGAAGCCGTAGAACTTGTCGATGCATTCCAGCAACTGCGCTTCGCTCGCCAGCAGCGTGTCGATTTCAAGCTGGCCACCGAGTGCGGCTTTCAGCTGGTCGAGTGCGACCACGTTGAACATGTCGGTCGTCGCCAGCGTCAGCACGTTGCGCGCGGCGTCATG
>JAIBFE010000187.1 GCA_019459705.1 Thiobacillus sp.
GTACCGCGCTGGAAGACAGCATCATGACCGGCGGCGACGTTCAGCCCAACACCGTGATCGGTGCCGCGTCGGGCGGTAGCGTCACCACCGGCGATACCTAATACATGACCGACTTCAGCCAGGCGGGACTGGGCACCATCGATACCCACGATGTCGACCCGATCGCCGAAGCCGAGGTGTACATGGCCTATGGCCGCGATGCGCAGGCTGAGGAAATCCTCAAGGAGGCGATCGGCAAAAACCCGGACCGTCACGAAATCCGCGTCAAGCTGCTGGAAATCTACGCCGCACGGCGCAACACCGCGACCTTTGAAGCGGTGGCCGGCGAACTCTATGCCGCGCTGGGCAGCAAATCGAGCCCGTTGTGGGAAAAAGCCTGCGAGATGGGACGCAGCATCGATCCGACCAACCCCCTGTATGGCGGCGTGCAGTCGAGTGCTGCTCCGGCAGCGTCAGCCGCCGTGGCGACGGTGGCTGCCACCACAGCGGTTGCAGGCGGTGCGTTGACCTTCGATAGCGATCAGGCTGAAACCGAAGCACCGGCCGAGCCGGTGCTCGCCTTCCAGGCTGAGCCGGAACCCGAACCCGAGGTTGAGCCGGTGATCGATAGCGCACCGCTGGAGTTCGAGTCTGCGGGACACGTCCTCAATTTCGATGCCCCCGCCGAGCAGGCGGCTGCGGGACCTGAAACGGGCTACGTGGAAATGGATACCCAGGGGCTCAACTTCGACCTGCCGGATCTGGATCTTCCCGCTACAGCCGACGACGAGCTGAAACTCGACCTCGGTCTGGAAGAAGACAATGGCCCGGACAGCAAATTCGATTTCAGCGGCCTCGACCTCGACCTCGGCGAAGCCGGCAGCAACGAGCTCGAACTTGACGAAGTCGGCACCAAGCTTGATCTCGCTCGCGCCTATGTGGAAATGGGCGACAAGGAAGGTGCGCGTGAAATCCTGAACGAAGTGCTGGCAGAAGGCAGTGACAAGCAGAAAACCGACGCGAAAGGCATGTTGAGTTCGCTTGGCTAACGCGCCCCATCCAGCTGCCCGCATCCTGTTGTGGTGCGGGTGGGCAGTGGCGGTGGAACGCGCTGCGCTGTCTCCCCTGATCCTCCTGGCCGTCGCTTGCGTGACGGCCTTTCTGTTTGCACCCGTCCGCCATGAAGGCAGGCGCCTGCTGCGACGTACCCGCTGGCTCTTGGCCGTGCTGCTGCTCACCTATGCCTATGCCTTGCCGGGATCCGCGCTGTGGCCGATGCTGGGGTGGGCAAGCCCGGGCGTCGAAGGTCTGCAGCAGGGCGCGCTGCGTGCCGGGCGGCTGGTGCTGATGCTGGGCGGGCTGGCCGTGCTGCTGGCGACCACGTCCCGTCCCCGCCTGATCTATGGGCTGTATGTACTGGCGCGCCCGCTTGCCTGGCTCGGCCTTGATCGGCGTGCCTTTGCGGTGCGCCTGGGGCTGACCCTCGATTATGTCGAACATGCGCCGAGACCGGCGCGCTGGCTGGATGCCTTGCGCGTGCCCGTGTCCGACGAGGCGACGCCCGCCACCTACACCCTCGAGACCGAGCGCTGGCAAACCCGCGACAGCGCCGTCATACTCGCGGGCTTGCTTGTGGTGTGGGTCGTCTTGGCATGAGTCCGGGTTGATATGAGGATAGTCGTGGGTCTGGAATATTGCGGCGTCGGCTTTTGCGGCTGGCAGTCTCAGCCGCAGGGCTGCGGCGTGCAGGACGCACTGGAAGCCGCGGTATCCGCCATTGCCGGAGAGAAAACCAGCGTCACTGCCGCCGGCCGTACCGACACGGGGGTGCATGCCGCGTTTCAGGTGGTGCATTTCGACACCGCCGCGAAGCGTCCGCTGACTGCCTGGGTGCGCGGCGTCAACAGCCACCTGCCGGCGGGGGTGGCGGTGCTGTGGGCGCGCGAGGTGGGCGAGGATTTTCATGCCCGTTTTGCCGCCACGCAGCGGGGCTATCGCTATGTGCTGCTGAACCACCCGGTGCGGCCTGGCCTGAACAGTGGGCTGATCGGCTGGCACCACCGCCCGCTCGACGCCGACGCGATGAACCTCGCCGCGGCGCACCTGATCGGGCAACATGACTTCTCCGCCTTCCGCGCAGCGGAGTGCCAGGCCAAATCGCCGGTCAAGGAGTTGCGGCTGGTGCACATCGAGCGGCGCGGCGACTATCTTCTGTGCGACTTCCGCGCCGACGGTTTCCTGCACCACATGGTGCGCAACCTGATGGGCTGCCTGATCCAGGTCGGCGCAGGCAGCCAGCCGCCGGCATGGGTGCACGAAATCCTCGACAGCCGCGATCGCACGCTGGCCGCACCCACCTTCGATGCCGCCGGGCTGTATCTCACCCACATCCGGTATCCTGCGCACTTTGCCCTGCCGGAAAGCTCTGAACGATGGCTGTTCGCGTAAAAATCTGCGGCATCACCCAGTTGCAGGACCTGCATGCCGCCTGCGACGCCGGGGTGGATGCACTGGGCTTCGTGTTCTACGAAAAAAGCCCGCGCCACGTGTCGATCGAGGCTGCAGCCAAACTGGTGCGCGCGATGCCGCCCTTCGTGCAGAGCGTGGGCCTGTTCGTGAACGCCGACCCGGCGTTCATCGAATCGGTGCTGCGCGTCGTGCCGCTCGACCTGCTGCAATTACATGGCGACGAGGCGCCGGCCGATTGCGGACGCTACGGCCGGCCCTATATCAAGGCGGTACGGGTGAATCGGGACACGGATTTGCTAAAATGCGCGGCTGACTTCGATGCCGCGCGCGGACTCCTGCTGGATGCCTTCGTGCCGGGTGTGCCGGGCGGCACTGGCGAACGCTTCGACTGGAACCTGATCCCGGCGGACCTGCCCAAGTCGATCATCCTGTCGGGCGGGCTCACCCCCGACAACGTCGCCGAGGCCGTCCGGCGCGTGCGCCCGTGGGCGGTGGATGTTTCGTCCGGCGTGGAAGTCTCAAAAGGCATCAAGGACGCGCACAAGATTGCGCGATTCATTGCGAACGCGAAAGAAGCATCATGAAGCTGACTGATCTCCCCGATTCCCGCGGCCACTTCGGTCCCTATGGCGGCATCTTCGTCGCCGAGACCTTGATGGAAGCGCTGGACGAACTGCGTATCGAGTATGAAAAAGCGCGCAACGATCCCGCCTTCGTCGCCGAATTCGAATACGAGCTCAAGCACTACGTCGGCCGTCCCAGCCCGGTGTATCACGCCAAGCGCCTCTCCGAGCAATATGGCGGCGCGCAGATTTACCTCAAGCGCGAAGACCTCAATCACACCGGTGCGCACAAGATCAACAACACCATCGGCCAGGCGCTGCTGGCGCGGCGCATGGGCAAGAAGCGCGTCATCGCCGAAACCGGCGCCGGCCAGCACGGCGTCGCCTCGGCCACGGTCGCGGCGCGCTATGGCATGGAGTGCGTGGTCTATATGGGCGCCGAGGACGTCGCCCGCCAGTCGCCCAACGTCTTTCGGATGAAACTGCTGGGTGCCACCGTGGTGCCGGTGTCGTCGGGTTCGAAAACGCTGAAGGACGCGCTCAACGAGGCGATGCGCGACTGGGTCACCAACGTCGAATCCACTTTCTACATTCTCGGTACCGCCGCCGGCCCGCATCCCTATCCCATGCTGGTGCGCGACTTTCAGTGCGTGATCGGTCGTGAATGCATTGTGCAAATGCCCGAACTGACCGGCCGCCAGCCCGATGCGGTGGTCGCCTGCGTCGGCGGCGGCTCCAACGCCATCGGCATTTTCCATCCCTACATCCCGTATGAAGACGTGCGCCTGATCGGCGTCGAGGCGGGTGGCTCCGGGATTGCTTCAGGCAAGCACGCCGCACCGCTGTCGGCCGGCACCCCCGGCGTGCTGCATGGCTTCCGCAGCTACCTGATGCAGGACGAGAACGGCCAGATCATCGAAACCCACTCGGTTTCCGCCGGCCTCGACTACCCGGGCGTCGGTCCCGAGCACAGCTATCTCAAGGACGCCGGCCGTGCCGAGTACGTCGCAATCAACGATGACGAAGCGCTGGCCGCGTTTCATGACCTGTGCCGCTTCGAGGGCATCATCCCCGCGCTTGAATCCAGCCACGCCGTCGCCTATGCGAAGAAACTTGCCCCGACCATGAAGAAAGACCAGGCCATCCTGGTGAATCTCTCCGGTCGCGGCGACAAGGACATCAACACCGTGGCGAAGGTGTCGGGCATCACGCTGTAAGCCTGCATCTCCATTGAACCGAATTTTTCAGAAGACCGAACCATGAGCCGAATCGGCCAGACCTTTGCCGCGCTGAAAGCGCAAAACAAGAAAGCCCTGATTCCCTTCATCACCGCCGGCGATCCCGGCAAGGGCATGACGGTGCCGCTGATGCACGTGCTGGTGGAAGCCGGGGCGGACATCATCGAGCTGGGGGTGCCATTTTCCGACCCGATGGCTGACGGGCCGGTGATCCAGCGCGCATCCGAGCGGGCGCTGGCGAACAAGGTCGGGCTGCGTGATGTGCTGGCGATGACGGCGGAATTCCGCAAGACCAACACGACTACGCCGGTGGTGCTGATGGGCTACGCCAATCCGGTCGAGCACATGGGTTATGCAGCCTTTGCCCAGGCGGCGAAGGACGCCGGGGTGGACGGCGTGCTGACGGTGGATATTCCGCCCGAAGAGTCGCATGGCGTGGCGGACGTGTTCAAGGCCGCCGGGCTCGATCCGATTTTCCTGCTGTCTCCCACCACGCCCGAATCGCGGGTGGAACAGGTGGCAGCGGTTGCGGGCGGATTCATCTATTACGTGTCGCTCAAGGGCGTGACGGGGTCGGCCAACCTCGACACCGAGGAAGTCGCGCGCAAGCTTGCCATGGTGCGCAGGCATTGCAGCCTGCCGGTCGATGTGGGCTTCGGCATCCGCGACGCGGGGCGCCCCAGCACGCTGGCCCCGGGTGATTGCGGCGCCGGGGGGGGGG
>JAIBFE010000198.1 GCA_019459705.1 Thiobacillus sp.
GGTGTCGATATTCTTTTTGGGGGTGTTGGGCCGGGTCTTGTCGCTGTTATTGTTAGAGTCGGATTTCTCGATTGTGTGCAGCGTCGAGGTCGATCTCATGGAGTATCTGGGGGACACGCGCGAAAAGATCGGTTTCGAGAAAGCCGGCATTTATCGTGCGGGCCGACCTGCCATTTGTGCCGATCCGGCACCACCCGCCAGCCTCCTCGATCACGCGCGGAAGATCTGCGCCGACCTGCGGTGTGTGAATCGGGATTTTTCCGCCCTGCGCGAGGGCGACCAGTGGATCTATCGCGGCCCGCACACCAGCTGGCCGGGATTACCTCTGCCCGCCATGGCGGGCGCCTTCCAGTTGCGCAACGCCGCCGCAGCGCTGGTGGGTCTGGAAGCACTAGGCGACCGGCTGTCAGTGAGCGAGGAAGCGATACGCCGGGGGCTCGCCACGGCCCGGGCTCCCGGACGCTTCCAGCGCATTGCGCGGGCGCCAGACGTCATCCTTGACGTGGCACACAATCCGGAAGCGGCGCGGGCGCTTGCCGCCACCTTGCGCGAGCAGCCGGTAGCCGGGCGCACGCTGGCAGTGGTGGGCATGCTGGCCGACAAGGATGCGGCGGGCGTGTTCGCGGCCTTGCACGACGAGATCGATGCGTGGTGGACGTGCACCCCCGAGTCGCCTCGTGCGCAGGATGCCGCCGCGCTGGCCGCCATTTTGCGGACGCATGCGGACCGCGCGCCGATCAGCGTGCAGCCGGATGTGAACGCGGCGCTTGCGGAGGCGCAAAGCGCGGCGCGCGAAGGTGATAGAATTCTCGTCTTCGGTTCGTTCTACACCGTTGCCGCCGTCCTCGACCATGCCGCCACCCAGCAGTGAAAATGATCTCAAACGCCTCGCCCGGCGCCGTCTGATTGGCGCGGTTGCGCTGACCCTGCTGGCGGTGATCGTGCTGCCGCTGCTGCTGGAAGACGAGCCGCCTCCGGCCAGTTCTCTGGCCGTGCGCATGGCATCTGCGCCTGCTCCGGCGACGCTGCCCGAGCAGGCGGACGAAGCCCCTGTGACCCCGTCTCACGAGCCCCCCCCTCCTGCGGCGCAACCCGCACCCGAGATCGAACCTGCCAAGCCGGCACCTCAGGCCGAGCCTGCACCCAAACCTGAACCAGTCAAGGCTGCAACGGTCGAACCCGTGCCCGCTCCGTCGCCACACAAGCCGGTTGCGGCCCCTGTTGCGCAGGCCAAACCGGCAGCAGCCGGCGAGACATTTGTGGTGCAACTGGCCGCTCTGTCCGATTCCGCCAAGGCCGATTCCCTGAAGGCGCGTGCAGTCCAGGCCGGATTGCCGGCCTACACCGACACCGTCGGGAAGCTCACGCGCGTGCGCGTTGGGCCCTACACTTCGCGCCAGGCCGCCGTGGCGGCCGCGGTGAAGCTGGCTGAGAACGGCATGTCCGGCCAGGTGCTCGTCAAATGAGCATGCTCGATATCATCGTGCTGCTGGTGCTGGTCCTCACCGTGGTGCGCGGTCTGATGCGCGGCATGATCGACACGCTGTTTTCGCTGGCGGCCTGGATGCTGGCGTTCGTGTCGGGCAAGTGGGGGGCGCTGTTGGTTGCACCGCTGCTGCCGATCGGCATCGAAAACCCGGCGATCCGCTATTTTTCAGGCTTTGCGGTCATTTTTCTGGTGGTGCTGATCGGCGTGCTGCTGCTGGGGCATGCCCTGGCCACGCTGGTCAAGGCGGTCGGGCTGGGCAGTGCCGACACGATGCTGGGTGGCGTGCTGGGGCTGGCCAAGGGGCTGGTCATTCTGATCGGGTTGACGCTGGCCGCCGGGCTGACTTCGCTGCCGCGCACCGACTTCTGGAAACAGGCCATGCTGTCAGGCAGTCTGCAGACCATGGCGTTCGCCGCCATGCCGCTGGTGCCGGCCGACGTGGCGAAATACGTTCGTTTCGAATAATTTTATGGATGGGTGCACAGCATGTGCGGTGTAATCGGAGTCGTTTCCAATTCGGCAGCCAATCAGCTTTTGTATGACGGACTGATGGTGCTGCAGCATCGCGGCCAGGATGCGGCCGGCATCGTGACGGCGGAGGAAAGCCGCTTTCACATGCACAAGGGGCAGGGACTGGCGCGCGACGTATTCCGCACCCGCGACATGCGCAATCTGCTGGGCGACATGGGGGTGGCGCATGTGCGCTATCCCACCGCTGGCAGTGCGTCGTCGTCGGCCGAATCGCAGCCGTTCTACGTCAATTCGCCGTACGGTATCGTGCTGGGCCACAACGGCAACCTCACCAATACGCACGAACTGAAGGAATCGCTGTTCCGCGACGACCTGCGCCACGTCAACACCAATTCGGATTCCGAGGTGCTGCTGAACGTGCTGGCGCATGAGCTCCAGGTGCGCGCTGCCGGGCGCCAGCTCAATCTGGACATGATCTTCGGCGCGGTGTCCGGCGTGCATGCGCGCTGCAAGGGCGCGTATGCGGTGACCGCCTTCATCGCCGGCTACGGCCTGCTGGCCTTCCGCGACCCGCACGGCATCCGTCCGCTGGTGATCGGCATCAACGATCAGGTCACGCCGCACGAGTATATCGTCGCGTCGGAAAGCGTGGCGATCGATACACTGGGCTTCCGTCTGCTGCGCGACGTGGCGCCGGGCGAGGCGGTGTTCATCGATTACCAGCGCAAACTGCACAGCCGCCAGTGCAGCGACAAGGCCGTCCTCAATCCCTGCATTTTTGAATACGTGTACCTCGCGCGGCCCGATTCGGTGATGGACGGCGTCTCGGTCTACAGCACGCGTTTGGCGATGGGCGTGTCGCTGGCCGAAAAGATCAAGCGCGAGTTCGCCCACCTGAAGATCGACGTGGTGATCCCGAT
>JAIBFE010000209.1 GCA_019459705.1 Thiobacillus sp.
TGATCTCGCCGATCCTCGACGAAGTCGCCAAGGAATACGCCGGCAAGCTCAAGGTCTGCAAGCTCAACATCGATGAAAACCAGGCCACGCCGCCGAAATTCGGCATCCGCGGTATCCCCACCCTGATGATCTTCAAGAACGGCAACGTCGAAGCCACCAAGGTCGGCGCCCTGTCCAAGTCGCAACTCACCGCTTTTGTCGACAGCAACATCTGATATGCATTCCCCGGACGAAGTGCCCCGCGAGCCGTCTGAGCCTGCAGCACCGTCCGCTTCCACCCCTCCCCCACGTCCGGCTCTTTCAAGCGAGCCCACTCAGGCCCACCCCATGCACCTTTCCGAACTCAAGCAGAAACCCATCACCGAGCTTCTCGAAATTGCCGCTACCAACGGCATCGACAACGCCAATCGTTTTCGCAAACAGGAGCTGATCATCACTATCCTGAAAACGCTGGCCAAGCGCGGCGAGAGCATCTACGGTGACGGCGTGCTGGAGGTGCTGCCGGACGGCTTCGGGTTCCTGCGATCGCCGGAGTCCTCGTATCTCGCCAACACCGACGACATCTACGTGTCGCCGTCGCAGATCCGCCGCTTCAACCTGCACACCGGCGACAAGATCGAAGGCGAGATCCGCACCCCCAAGGATGGCGAGCGCTATTCGGCGATGACCAAGCTCGACCTGATCAACGGCGAGCCGCCCGAGGCGAGCAAGAACAAGATCCTGTTCGAAAACCTCACCCCGCTGCATCCGGACAAGCCGCTGCGGCTGGAGCGCGAGATCAAGGCCGAGGAAAACATCACCAGCCGCGTGATCGACATCGTCGCGCCGATCGGCAAGGGCCAGCGCGGCCTGCTGGTGGCGCCGCCGAAATCCGGCAAGACGGTGATGCTGCAGCATATTGCGCACGCCATCAGTTCCAATCACCCTGAAGTCGTGCTGTTCGTGCTGCTGATCGACGAACGTCCGGAAGAAGTCACCGAGATGAGCCGTACCGTGCGCGGCGAAGTCGTCGCCTCGACCTTCGACGAACCCGCCAGCCGCCATGTGCAGGTCGCCGAAATGGTGATCGAGCGCGCCAAGCGCCTGGTCGAGCACAAGAAGGACGTGGTGATCCTGCTCGACTCCATCACTCGCCTGGCGCGCGCCTACAACACGGTGCAGCCGGCTTCCGGCAAGGTGCTTACCGGCGGTGTCGACGCCAACGCGCTGCAGAAGCCGAAACGCTTTTTCGGCGCCGCGCGCAACATCGAGGAAGGCGGCAGCCTGACCATCCTCGCCACCACACTGGTCGACACCGGCAGCCGCATGGACGACGTCATCTACGAAGAATTCAAGGGTACCGGCAACCTCGAAATCCACCTCGACCGCAAGATGGCCGAGAAGCGCCAGTACCCCGCGATCAACGTCAACCGTTCCGGCACCCGTCGCGAAGAGCTGCTGCTGCCGCAGGACATCCTGCAAAAGGTGTGGGTGCTGCGCAAGCTGCTGTACCCGATGGACGACATGGAAGCGATGGAGTTTCTGCTGGATAAAATCCGCGCGACGAAGAACAACAGCGAGTTCTTCGATTCCATGCGTCGGGGGTAATTGGACTGCGGGCTTGATTAAGCTCGCGGGTCCCGCTATACTCCCGCGTTCTCCGAATTTGACCCGAAGGAATTGCCATGAAATCCGGCATTCACCCCGATTACAAAGAAGTGGCCGTGACCTGCTCCTGCGGCAGCACGTTCGTAACCCGCTCCACGCTGGGCAAGGACAAGCTGCACGTGGAAGTCTGCGCGTCCTGCCATCCGTTCTACACCGGCAAGCAGAAGATCGTCGACACCGCGGGTCGCGTCGAGAAGTTCCGTCAGCGTTATGGCATGAAATCCACCGCAGCCTGAAGCAGTCCGGTCTGCGCGAGGTATTCAACAAAAAGCGGCTTCGGCCGCTTTTTGTATTTTTGCCGCGCGGCAACGGTATCATTTCGTGCGCTGCCTTCTCGAGGAAATGACTGACGTGACCCCCCGCGCTTTTCGTCGTATTGCCGTGATTGCCTTCGGTGCGCTGGCACTGACCCACTGCGCACAGAATCCGGTGACAGGCGGCAAGGACTTCGTGCTGATGTCCGAGCAGCAGGAAGTCCAGTTGGGCGCGCAGGCGCACCAGGATGTGCTGAAGGAATACGCGGCGCTGGATAACCCGGCGCTGCAGGCTTACGTGAACGGAGTCGGCCAGCGGTTGGCCAAGCAAAGTCACCGGCCGAGTCTGCAATGGCACTTCACGGTCGTCGATAGTCCGGATGTCAATGCCTTTGCCCTGCCTGGCGGCTATGTCTACATCACTCGCGGGATTATGGCGTATCTGAATTCAGAGGCCGAGCTGGCTGGAGTGGTCGGCCACGAAATTGGCCATGTCACCGCGCGCCACGGCGTGCGCCAGCAAAGCGCATCGACCGCAGTCGGCGTCGGCGCGATTCTTGGCTCGATCCTGGTTCCGGGGATGAACAATCAGGCGGGCGCCTCCCTGCTGCAAACCCTGGCACAGGCTTGGACCTCCGGTTACGGCCGCGAGCACGAACTGGAATCCGACCGTCTCGGCGCCGAATATCTGGCCCGGACCGGCTATAACCCGCAGGCGATGATCGAGGTCATCGGCGTGCTGAAAAACCAGGAGCTGTTCACTGCCGAGCAGGCCAGGCGCGACGGTCGCCAGCCGCGCACCTATCACGGTACCTTCGACACCCATCCCAGCAACGACGCGCGCCTCAGGCAGGTGGTGGGCGAGGCTGGCAAATATGCCGTCGCCCTTCCGCGTGAGGGCCGCAGCGACTATCTGCAGAAACTGGCCGGCGTGTATTTTGGCGACAGCCCCGACCAGGGCGTGATCCGCAACAATGCGCTGCTGCACGAGAAGCTCGGCCTGACGATCCAGTTCCCGCCGGGCTGGCGGGTGCAGAACCGCCCCGACCGCGTGGCTGCGCTCAGTCCCAAGGGCGATGCGCTGGTGGAGCTGCAGCAGGGCCCGAAACACGACCGGCCGCTGGAAACGCTGCAGAAAGGCGTCAAGCTCGATGCCGGCGCGCGCTACGACAGCGGCAGCCTGAGCGGCTATCCGGCCGCGTTTGCAGCCGGCGCACAGCAGGGCAAGCCGGTGGTGGTGGCCGCCGTGGTGTTCAACGGCACGCAATATCTGGTTGCGGGCATGGCCAGGGACAAGGAGGCCTACGAGCGCGAACGCAGCACCCTGCGTGCGGCGATCAACAGTTTCCGTGCGATCACCCCGGCCGAGCGGCAGGCGGCGCAGCCGCATGTGCTGAAGCTGATCACGGCGCAGCCGGGCATGACGATGGCCGCGCTTGCGCGGCAGTCGCCGTTGGGCGCGGACGCCGAAAGCCAGCTGCGCCTGATGAACGATCTTTATCCCGGCGGCGAACCCAAAGCGGGTCAGCTCCTCAAAATTGTCCAGTAAGCGCGCGTTCTCCGTTCCGCAAGTCGGACTGCTGCTGCTCTGTGCGGCCTGGCTGTTGCCGGGGCTGGTGGGACACGCGCCGTGGAAGGGCGGCGACGGCGAGCACTTCGTGCAGCTGTGGCTGCTGTTGCAAAGCGGCGTGGCGCCACAGGCTGACTCCGCCACGCCGCCTTTATATTACTGGGTGGCGATGGCGACGGCCTGGCTCACCTCGCCGATTCTGGATCTTGCCGACGGCGCCCGGCTGGCCTCGGGCCTGTTCGTCGCGCTGGCGCTGTTTTTTGTCGCGCGGGCGGCCCGCGTCCTGTATGGCCCGGAGGCCGGCTGGGCAGCTGCACTGATCCTGCTGGGTTGCATGGGCCTGCTGGTGCGCGGCCACGAACTCAATGCCGCAACCGCCCAGTTCGCTGCGGCTGCGGTGATGCTGTACGGAATTGCCCGTCTGCCGCAGGGTACGCGCAACAGCGTAGGGGTTGGAGCCGGCGCGCTGGGCGGCGGAGCCGCCTTGATGCTGCTCGCCGGCGGCGCGGCGGAAGCGGTGCTGTTCCTGGCGCTGACCGCGCTGTTGCCGCTGTGGCTGACGGATTACCGCAGCCCTGCGGCGCGCCGTGCGCTGGCTTGGGGTGCGGGCGGGGCGCTGCTGTTCGGCGCAGCATGGCTGGGGTTTCTGGCTTCGCAGCACATCCCGCTCAAGCACATCATGAATTTGCAGCGCTGGCTGGACGGCGCCGGCCTGCGTCCCGGCTATTACCCCGGCATCCTCAGCTGGTACGCCTGGCCAGCCTGGCCGCTGGCGGCATGGGCGGTCTATCGCGGGCGGCGCCAGTGGCGCATTCCGGGCATCGTGCTGCCGGTCGGGGCGCTGCTCGGCCTGCTCATCCTGTATGCCTTCGACGCGCATCCCGGCGAGGAACAGGGGCTCATCCTGCTGCTGCCCCTGGCGCTGCTCGGTGCACATGGGCTGTTTACCCTGCGGCGCGGTGCGGCCAACGCCCTGCTGTGGTTCGGCGTCATGCTGTTCAGCTTCATCGGGCTGGTGCTGTGGGTCTACTGGAGCGCGCATGACCTCGGTCGTCCGGCGCGACTGGCGGCACGGCTCATCAAGCTGGGCATGACCGGCGTGGGCGAGTTGCGTCCCTGGGCGCTGGCCCTGGGCCTCGCCGTCACGCTGATCTGGATAGGGTTTCTGGCGCGCGTCGAGCGTTCGCCGTTGCGGCCTGTGCTGGTGTGGACGGCAAGCATGACCTTCATCTGGGTGCTGCTGATGGCGCTGTTCCAGGCGCCGCTGGATCGCCGTCTGAGTTATGCCAGCGTGGCTGAAGAACTGATTGCGCGGGTGCCGCCTGCCGATTGCATCCAGACCTATCAGGTGCGCAGCCAGCAACGCCTGCTGCTGGCATACCACAGCGGGCGGCAGCTTGCCCCTGCCGACATCGGCTGCAACTGGCTGCTGATAGAAACCCGGCGCCGCGAAGCCGCACCGCACGTCTCCGCCGACTGGGTCAAACAGTGGGACGGCGCGCGCCCCGGCGACCGCACCGACCGTTTTCATTTGTATGGCCGCCGTTGAGAAACGCGTCCTGGCGCGGGTCGCTGCCGTCGTTCTGGCGGGCGGCCAGGGCAGCCGCATGGGCGGCGCCGACAAGGGATTGCTGGCGTATCAGGGCCGCCCGCTGATCGAATGGGCGCTTGCCGCGCTGGCGCCGCAGGTTGGGGAAATCGTCATCAGCGCCAACCGCAATCTCGATATCTACGCGGCCTATGGCCACCGTGTGCTGCCTGACCCCCTGCCCGATTTCCCCGGCCCGCTGGCTGGCGTGCTGGCGGCGCTGGAAGGGGTGAATGCCGATTGGCTGGTGGTGGTGCCATGCGACACACCGCATCTTCCCGCCGATCTGGTGCTGCGCCTGCTGGGTGCGGCTCAGCTGGAGAGCGTACCGCTGGCGGTGGCGGCGGACGAGGCGCGGGTGCACCACAGCTGTTTTATCGTGCGTACCGACCAGCGTGAAAATCTGGCTGCGTTCCTGGCGCGCGGCGAACGCGCGGTGCGCCATTGGCAGGCCGGCATGTCCTCGACGACGGTGCGCTTCGATGCCGCGGGTTTTGCCAATTTCAACCAGCCCGACGACCTCCGGTCCTAGCCCGCCGGCGTGAGCCTGACAGCGCAAGGCCGGCCAGCGCCTGCCGGCACCGCGCGCCCTAGCCCTGCCGGCTTTCGGCAATCTGCGCGCAATACTGCTGCAAATGTTCCGGCACGCCCGGCGGGCAGGCGCCGCATTCGCGGTTGCCGGGCACGGCGTAGTCGATGAACTTGGGGTAGGCGAGCTTGAGGTTGTTCATCAGCGCGACGAACTCTTCCAGCGTGCGCCCGCCGCCCAGACGCGGATTGCGCGCCTTTTCCTGGCCGATGGTGCTGATGCGGCGCTGCTCGTAATCGTGCGCCGGATAGACCAGGGTGTCGTCGTCGTAGGCGAACATTTTGCCGCGCACCGAGTGGTACAGCGCCGCCGGGTCGCCGCTCTGGAAGTCGGTGCGGCCGCAGGCTTCGATCAGCAGCGCGTCGCCGGTGTAGAGCCGGCCGGCGTGCGCATAGGCGAAGTGGTTGTCGGTATGGCCCGGGGTGTGGATGGGCGCGAGTTCCACCGAGCCCATCCTGAACGGCACGCCGTCGACAACGCCGACGTCGGTGCACGGCAGCGCGTCGAGGGCGGGGCCGGCGATGCGGCTGCCGGCGACTTCCTTCAGCTTTTTCGCCGAGGTGATGTGGTCGGCGTGGATGTGGGTCTCCAACGTGTAGGCGAGCTTCAGCCCCAGCTTGCCGACTTCGGCGAGGTCGCGCTCCCAGGTCGGCAGCACCGGGTCGATCAGCAGCGCCTGGCCCGTGTCCTCGCAGCCGAGGAGGTAGGTGTAGGTGCTGGAAACGGGTTCGAACAGTTGCTTGAAAATCATGCGGGCCTCCTGAAATGCCTTCAGGATGCGGCAAGTGCCTCGTCCAGAAGTTCCACCCAGTGCCTCACCGGGATGGCGCTGCCCGATTGCAGATGGGTCAGGCAGCCGATGTTGGCGGTGGCGTTCAGTTCCGGCGCGCCGGCCTGCAGGTGGGCGAGCTTGCGCGGCTTCAACTGGTTGGCGATCTCCGGCTGCAGGATCGAATAGGTGCCGGCCGAGCCGCAACACAGGTGTTTTTCCGCCACCGGCGTGAGCTCGAAACCGGCGTCGGCCAGCAGCGCTTCGACCCCACCCGTAAGCTTCTGCCCGTGCTGCAGGGTGCAGGGCGGATGGTAGGCGATGCGCTTGGCCGCGGGCCGTGCAGCCAGTGCCTTGATTGCGTCGCGCTCGGCGACGAGGATTTCGGAAATGTCCCGGGTCGCAGCCGACACGCGTGCGGCTTTTTTTGCATAGACGGGATCGGCGCGCAGCAGCCAGCCGTAGTCCTTCACCATCACGCCACAGCCCGAGGCGGTCATCACGATGGCCTCCGTGCCGGCGTCGAGGTGGGGCAGCCACGCGTCGATGTTGCGGCGCGCGCTCGCGAGGCCGTCGTCGGTGTCGTTGAGATGATGCGCCAGCGCGCCGCAGCAGCCCGCCTCGTCCGCCATGATCAGCGAAATGCCGATGCGGTCGAGCACGCGCGCGGTGGCGGTGTTGATGTTGGGTTTGAGGCCGGGCTGCACGCAGCCGGCGAGCACCAGCATGCGGCGTTCATGACGCGGCGCAGGCCATGTGCCGGCATGTTCGGCCGGCGGAATCTGCGCCTTCAGGAAACCGGGCATCAGGCCGCGCACGCTCTGGCCAAGCTTCAGCGCGGTGTTGAACAACAAGGCGGTGCCAAGACCGGTTTTCAGTGCGGCGCGCGTGGCGGAGGCAGCCGCGCTGCGCCCGACCTTGTCCTCGACGATGTGGCGGCCGAGGTCGAGCAGCTTGCCGTATTCGACGCCCGAGGGACAGGTGGTCTCGCAGTTGCGGCAGGTCAGGCAGCGGTCGAGATGGAGCTGGGTCTTGGCGGTCGGCGTCGCGCCCTCGAACACCTGCTTCAGCAGGTAGATGCGGCCGCGCGGCGAGTCGAGTTCGTTGCCGAGCACCAGATAGGATGGGCAGGTGGCGAGGCAGAAGCCGCAATGCACGCAATTGCGCAGGATGCGTTCGGCGGCCTCGCCCTCGGGGGTGTTGCGGAAGGAATCGGCGATGTGGGTCTGCATGTCAGAACTCAGGGACCATCCGGCCGTGATTGAGAATGCCCCGGGGATCGAAGCGTTGCTTGAGATTGCGGTGCAGCGTCAGCAGTGCGGGCGCGAGCGGGGTGAAGACGCCGTCGGCGGGCGCGTTGCCGCGGAACAGCGTGGCATGGCCGCCTGCCGCTCGGGCCGCTTCGCGCAGCGTCGCGGCCGGCCGGTCGCTGACCAGCCAGCGCACCGCGCCGCCCCACTCGATCCATTGCGCGTCGCCCCCCAGCCGATTGGAGACGGTGAGCGGCAGCGCAGTCGGCTTGACCGCCAGCCGCCACAGGCACTGGTTCGAGGATGACGAACGCGTGTCGAAGAAGGGCGTGGTCTGGTCGCGCAGGCGTTGCCAGAAGGCGGCGGCGTCCTTCACTGCCTCGCCGCCGAGCTTCGCCTGTGCAGCCTGCACCGCGGATGCGGCGCCGGACAGCCGCACCGTCAGCAGGCCGGCGTGCCAGCTGGTCGCCGACAGGGGCTGCGGCTGGCCGGCCCACTGATTCATTCTGGCGATGGCAGTGGCTTCATCGAACTCGAATTGCAGCGTGGTTTCCGCAGCGGGCGTCGGCAGCTCCTTGAGCGAGACGTCCGTGATCAACCCGAGCGTGCCGAGCGCGCCGACCATCAGGCGTGACACGTCATAGCCGGCGACGTTCTTGATCACCTGGCCGCCGAAACGCAGCGGCTGGCCGGTGCCGTCGATCATGCGCACGCCGAGCACGAAGTCGCGCGCGGCGCCGGCGTAGGGGCGGCGCGGGCCGGACAATCCCGCGGCGATGCTGCCGCCCAGCGTGGCGGGCCCACCGAAATGCGGCGGCTCGAACGCCAGCATCTGGTTCTGTTCGGCGAGCAGGGCTTCGATTTCGGCGAGCGGGGTGCCAGCGCGTGCGGTCAGCACCAGTTCCTTCGGCTGATAGTCGATCACGCCGGTGAATTTGCGGGTGCTGAGCACTTCGCCTTCGTCGGGGTTGCCGTAGAAGGTCTTGCTGCCGCCGCCTTCGATGATGAGCGGCGTGTGGCTGTCGTGTGCGGCGCGGATGCGCTCGATCAGGGTGTCGAGCATCAGAACCTCGGCAGCTCGGGATGCGGCAGCTGGCCGCCGTGAACGTGCATCGCGCCCCACTCGGCGCAGCGGTGCAGTTCGGGCACGGCCTTGCCGGGGTTGAGCAGGGTGTCGGGATCGAACGCAGCTTTCACGTCATGGAAACGCGTCAGTTCCGGCGTGGCGAACTGCGTGCACATCTGTTTGATCTTCTCCAGGCCGACGCCGTGCTCGCCGGTGATGGTGCCGCCGACCTCGACGCACAGCTCCAGGATCCTGCCGCCGAAATTTTCGGCCTTGGCGAGTTCGCCGGGCTGGTTGGCGTCGAACAGAATCAGCGGATGCAGGTTGCCGTCGCCGGCATGGAACACGTTGGCGACGGCGAGGCCACATTCGGTGCTCATCTCGCTGATGCGTTTCAGCACGTGGGGCAGCTGCGCGCGCGGAATGGTGCCGTCCATGCAGTAGTAGTCGGGAGAGAGCCGTCCCACCGCGGGGAAAGCGGCCTTGCGCCCGGCCCAGAAGCGAAGCCGCTGTTCCTCGCTCTCGGCGGTGCGGACCTCGATCGCGCCGGACGCTTCGAGCACCTGGCGCACGGTGTAGATGTCGGCCGACACTTCCTCGTTGACGCCGTCGACCTCGCACAGCAGCAGCGCCTCGCAGTCGAGCGGATAGCCGGCGTGGACGAAGGCCTCGGCAGCCTGGATCGCGAGGCGATCCATCATTTCCAGTCCGGCGGGAATGACGCCGGCAGCGATGATGTTGCCGACCGCGGCACCGGCTTTTGCCACGTCGTCGAAGGCCGCCAGCACCACCTGCGCGCGCTGCGGGCGAGGCAGGAGCTTGACCGTGACTTCGGTGATCACCGCCAGCATGCCTTCCGAGCCGGTCATCAGCGCCAGGAAGTCGTAGCCGGGGGCGTCGAGCGATTCGTTGCCGATTTCCAGCAACTGGCCGTCGATGGTCCACGCGCGCAGAGCGAGGATGTTGTGCACGGTGAGGCCGTACTTCAGGCAGTGCACGCCGCCCGAGTTTTCCGCGACGTTGCCGCCGATCGAGCAGGCGATCTGCGACGACGGATCGGGCGCGTAGTAGAGGCCGTGCTCGGCGACCGCTTCGGAAATCGCGAGATTGCGCACGCCGGGTTCGACCACCGCGGTGCGCGCCAGCGGGTCGATGGCCTTGATGCGGTTGAGCTTGGCCAGCACCAGCAGCACCGCGCCGTCGACCGGCAGTGCGCCGGCGGCAAGCCCGGTACCGGCTCCGCGCGCCACCACCGCCACCTTGCTGGCATGACACAGTTGCAGGATCGCCGCCACCTGCGCCTCGCTTTCCGGCAGCACCACCACGTCAGGGATGTTGCGGTAGGCCGCGAGGCCGTCGGACTCGAACGGCAGCAGGTCCTCGCGTTCGTTGAGCACGCAGTGCGGCGGCAGCAGGCTGCGCAGTTTGGACAGGAAGGCAGGACTCAGCATCAAGGGGGCGCGGCGTTGGTCAGGCTGCGAGTTTAGCCGGGCTTGCCTGCGCGTGCGAGGGCGCGAGCCGCCGGTAGGCTTCCGCCAGCGCGCTGTCGCCGCCGACGTTGCCCGGGAAGATCACCACCGGCAGCGTCGGCAGGCGATGCCAGGGTGGCGTCTGCACCACGGTGACACCGGGCAGGATCTGCCCCAGCACACGCGACGCGGTCAGTTCGAGGCCGGTCGACAGCACGTCGTTGGAGGTGATGCCGCCCTTGCTGATGAGAAAGCCCAGCGTGTCCGGCAGCCGTTTCACGACGTCCATCAGCGTGCCCGATACGGCCTCGCCGAAGGCCAGCCGTTCCGCCACGCTGGCGAATGCAAGTTCGGTCCGACTGGTGAACACCACCGGAGTGAGGCCGTTCGCATGGGCATGGGCGATGCTCGCGGTGAGTTCGGCGACCACCGCGGCGCGCGCAGCGGGCAGGCGGGCGACGTCGAGTGGCAGGCCGACCACGCCGCGTTCCTTCAGCAGCGCGGTGAGCTGCGCGGTGGTCTTGGCGACGTGCGAGCCGACGACGATCGCGCCGGGCCGGCCGTCGCGCACCAGGGTGGAAAAGGACTCGGCGGCGACCGGCTGCGGCGGCAGCTTCGCCAGCGCGGTCAGCAGCGAGGCGGCGCTGCGGAACAGCAGGCGTTTTCCGTCTGCGGCGGCTTTCAGCACGGCATTGGCGAAGATCCGGTAGTCATCGGCGGACTCGCCGTCGACCACGCCGGTCGCGTTGTCGTGCAGCGCGGCGAGCCACGCACTTGCCTTGCCGGCGCGCAGATCGGCCAACGTCAGGCGTTGCACCGAATCGGCAGCGACGCGGCCGCCGGTTTTCTCGGTCACGTAGTCGGGCAGGAAGGCCGTCTTGTAGCCGAACACCGAGTCGCGCGCGAATTCGGTTTCATGGGTCGGCACCGGCTTGCCGTCGACCATTAAATAGTGCGTGCTGTCGCGCGTGATGCGCCCGCCCTCGAAAAACGCGGGCGTGAGCAGCGTCGCGTCGAACGGTCCGAGCGCGTCGTTCATCACGTCGGTTTCCACCGGATAGTGGCCGCGCAGGGTGGAATCCGAGCGTGACACGAACAGCACCGGGCCGGCGTAGTCGGCAAGCGCGGTCTTGAGGTTGGCGCATACCTCGCGCGTCACCGCGGCCGCACGCGCCGCATCCATGCCGCGCGTGTTGGTGAGGATGAAGAACAGCGGCGCGGCATCACCCAGCGCCCTCTTCAGCGTGGTGACGTCCCAGCGCGTCAGCAGCAGGCAGGAATGCACCGTCTGCGAGCCGGTGGGGTCGTCGTCGAGAACGATGATTTTAGGGTTCATGGTCAAAACATTGTTGATCACCCAAGTACGCGAAGGGGCGCCAAGAAAAACATAGGTTTTTTCCTTCGCGTTTCTTCGCGCTCTTCGCGGATAAGTTTTTAAACCGCTGCACGCTCCAGCATCGCCAGCGCACGCTCGTGCATCGCCTGTGCGTTCATGCCGTTGAAGTCGAACAGCTGCTGCGGGTTGGCGGTGGTTTCGCCGCGTTTCCAGCAGAAGACGTCGCGCTGCGCGGCCTGGCTGCGCAGCAGTACCGGTTCCAGTGGCGCCGAGGGTCCGCCGGTGACGCCGATCAGCACGTCGCCGTGGAACATGTCGCGGAAGGCGTCGTCGCCCATGAAGCGGCCGTCGGGTTCCGACACGCTGTCCCACAGCACGTCGCTCGGACGGTACAGGCGGCGCGGGTTGACCACGGCGACGATGCGCGAGCCGATGCCGGCCTCAGCCAGCTTCTCGGCGGCGGCGAACACCGGCTGCAGCACCATGTCGCCGGTCACCGCGAACACCACGGTGTGCGAACCCTTCGTCTCCTTCAGCACCATCGCGCCGTCGTCGATCGCCTGATAGCTCTGCGCCATCGTGGCGTGGATCGGCAGCGGCGACTTCGACGCGGTGATGACGATGCCCTTGTTGTGCTGCTTCAAGGCCCAGTCGTAGCTCGCCTGGATCATGTTGGCGGCGACCGGGAACAGCGGGTAGACGTTACCGTTGCGCATCATCGCGGCGAAGTAGCTCTCGATTTCCGGGCGCTGGTGGGTCCAGCCGTTGCGGCCCTGCTCGAGCGCGCCGGCGGTGAACAGACACACCGTGGCAGGCGTCGGACGACGCAGCTCGGCCATTGCCTGCGTCACCGT
>JAIBFE010000245.1 GCA_019459705.1 Thiobacillus sp.
TTACCCCGGATTGTTTCTGAGCAGCGGCGACAGCGGCTGGGACCTGCTGTTTGCCTTTCCGCAGGATGCCACGCGCATCTCCGCCGCTGAGGGACTGCGGGGGGGGGGGGGGGGGGCGGGCGGGGGTTCTTTTGCACCCGCTGCTGCGCCGCCCCCCCCGCGCAGTCCCTCAGCGGCGGAGATGCGCGTGGCATCCTGCGGAAAGGCAAACAGCAGGTCCCAGCCGCTGTCGCCGCTGCTCAGAAACAATCCGGGGTAACGCTGCGGATTGGATGCCTGGAGCCGGACCAGGTCGGGCCGTTGCGGCCATTCCCGGATTTCCGGCGTGTTCAGGCGATCCGCAACGTGGGTCAAACGCGCTTGAAGACCAGCGAACCGTTGGTGCCGCCAAACCCGAAGTTGTTCTTGAGCGCAAAGTCGATCTTCATGTCACGCGCGGTGTTGGCGCAATAATCGAGATCGCACTCCGGGTCTTGCGAAAAGATGTTGATGGTCGGCGGCGACACCTGATGGTGCACGGCCAGCACGGTGAATACCGACTCGACGCCGCCAGCGCCGCCCAGCAGGTGACCGGTCATCGATTTGGTCGAGTTGACCACCAGCTTGTAGGCGGCATCGCCAAGCGCCAGCTTGATTGCATCGGTTTCGTTCTTGTCGCCCAGCGGCGTCGAAGTGCCGTGTGCGTTGACGTAATTCAACTGGTCGGGATTCACGCCGGCGTCGCGCATCGCGTTTGCCATCGCTCGCCGGGGACCGTCGGTGCTCGGCGCCGTCATGTGGTAAGCATCGCCGCTCATTCCAAAGCCCGACACTTCGGCGTAGATCTTCGCACCGCGTTTCATGGCGTGCTCATACTCCTCGAGCACCAGCACACCGGCGCCCTCGCCCAGCACGAAACCATCACGATCCTTGTCCCAGGGACGGCTGGCGGTGGCCGGGTCGTCGTTACGGGTGGACAGCGCGCGTGCAGCGGAGAAGCCGCCCACACCCAGAGGCGAAGTCGCACACTCGGCGCCGCCCGCAACCATCACATCGGCGTCGCCGTAAGCGATCATGCGGGCCGACAGACCAATCGCGTGGAGGCCGGTGGTGCAGGCAGTGACGACCGCCAGGTTGGGGCCCTTTATCCCGTACAGGATGGACAGGTTGCCTGAAATCATGTTGATGATGGAACCCGGAATGAAGAAGGGAGAAATCTTCCTCGGGCCGGATTCCATCAGCAGGGTATGCGTCTCCTCGATAAGCGGCAGGCCGCCGATTCCGGATCCGATATTGATGCCGATGCGCTCGGCATTGGCTTCGGTGACCTCGATACCCGAGTCGCGGATCGCCTGGATGCCTGCGGCCATGCCGAACTGGATGAAGACATCCATGCGGCGGGCTTCCTTGGGATTGAGATACTGCTCAACATCAAAATTCTTCACCTCGCCTGCCATATGCGAGGCGAACGGTGTGGGATCAAAGCGGGTAATCCGGGCAATTCCGGTGCGACCGGAAACCAGGTTATCCCAGGCTTCGGGAATGGTATTGCCGACCGGGGACACGATACCCAGGCCGGTGACGACGACGCGACGTTTGGACAAAAGTCAGTCCTTCTTTATTGATTCGGCACGATAAGGATTGAAGGGGCGGGAGAAAAGCTTTCTTCCCGATCCAGTGCGGGCGCTGCGTATGCCGAATCAATCAACATGAAGACAGCGCCCTGTTGAGCCGGCTCGACGTGCCGAATGGAGCAAGCATCGCCATTCGTGGGTTCACACATCGTCGGCCGGACCAGCAGCGGGGGGTGAACAATCAGCTCGAGTGGCTGTTGACGTAGTCGATCGCCTGCTGGACGGTGGTGATCTTTTCCGCATCCTCGTCGGGGATTTCACAGCCGAATTCTTCTTCCAGCGCCATCACCAGCTCAACCGTATCGAGCGAGTCCGCGCCCAGGTCGCCGACGAAGGAAGACTCGTTCTTGATGTCCGCCTCGTTGACGCCCAATTGCTCGGCGACGACCTTAATTACACGCTGTACGTTATCCATTACTGATCCTCTCTTGAAATAAGGCTTCAACAGAATTGAAGCCACGAAAATTGAAGCCGGACGATTTTACCAAATATTGGGGCCAATCACGCCATGTACATGCCGCCGTTGACATGCAGCGTGGTGCCCGAAATATAGCCGGCTGCGGGCGAAGCCAGAAACGCGACGGCCTGCGCAATGTCTTCTGCCGCGCCCAGCCGGCCCAACGGGATATGGGCGAGCAGCGCCTGGCGCTGCGCATCGGGCAGCGCGCGCGTCATGTCGGTGTCGATGAAGCCGGGCGCCACGCAGTTGACCGTGATATTGCGGCTGCCGACTTCACGCGCCAGCGACTTGGTGAAGCCCATGATGCCGGCCTTGGCCGCGCTGTAGTTGGTCTGCCCGGCGTTGCCCATCGCGCCCACCACCGAGGCGATGGAAATGATGCGGCCGCCGCGCGCCTTCATCATCGCGCGCAGCACCGCACGCGACAGTCGGAACACGGAGGTGAGGTTGGTCGCCAGGATGTCGTCCCATTCCTCGTCCTTCATCCGCATCAGCAGGTTGTCGCGGGTAATGCCGGCGTTGTTGACCAGAATGCCGATGGCGCCGAAATCCTTTTCGATCGCGGCGATGACCGCGTCGACTTCAGCCGCTTCGGTGACGTTGAGCTTCATGCCACCGCCCTTGATGTTGGCGGCGGCCAGATAGTCGCTGATCGCCTGCGCACCCTTGTCGCTGGTGGCGGTGCCGACCACGATGGCGCCTGCGTTGCCCAGCGCCAGGGCAATTGCCTGGCCGATGCCACGGCTGGCGCCCGTAACCAGGGCGATTTGTCCTTGCAGCATGTTGTCTCCCATCATTTGTTCAATGCGGCCTGCAGGCTGGTTTCATCCACCAGCGCCACGGCAGGCAGGCTGTCGTCGATGCGCTTGTTGAGGCCGGCCAGCACCTTGCCAGGGCCGCATTCGATCACGCGTTCGATGCCGGCGGCTTTCAAAGACTGCACCGTCTCGACCCAGCGCACCGGGGTATGCAACTGCTTGGCCAGCGCGACGCGAATCGCATCCGCTTCGGCATGGCTTTGCACATCAGTGTTGTGCAGGACGGGAATCGCAGGCGATGTGATCGTTATAGCCTGCAAATGCGCCAGCAGTTTTTCGGCAGCGGGCAACATCAGCGAGGAATGCGACGGCACGCTGACCGGCAGCGGAAGCGCACGCTTGGCACCACGCTCCTTCGCCAGCACCATGGCGCGCTCGACCGCGGCCTTGTTGCCGGCGATCACCACCTGGCCGGGCGAATTGAGGTTCACCGCCTCGACCACTTCGCCTGCTGCAGCGTCCGCGCAAACCGCACGCACGACATCGTCATCCAGTCCCAGAATCGCCGCCATCGCGCCTACGCCTTCGGGAACTGCAGCCTGCATGGCTTCGGCGCGGAAACGCACCAGCTTGATTGCATCGGAGAAGTCAAGCGAACCCGCGGCGACCAGCGCGGCGTATTCGCCGAGGCTGTGGCCGGCCAGCAAAGCCGGCGCAGCGCCGCCGGCCGCCTGCCACACGCGCCAGGCGGCGATATCCGCTGCCAGCATCGCGGGCTGGGTGTTGACCGTCTGGTTGAGCAGGTCGGCCGGGCCATCGGTGACCAGCGTCCACAGATCCTGGCCGAGCGCATCGGAGGCTTCGGCAAAGGTGGCGCGCACTTCGGCGCGATCGCCCCAGCCCTGCATCATGCCGACCGATTGCGAACCCTGTCCGGGAAATACAAAAGCGAGTTTTTTATCGAGAGCAGCCACGTGCGTGTTCCTTGGATCAATATTTCAGGAGCGCGGAGCCCCAGGTGAAGCCGCCGCCAAAGGCTTCCATCAGCACCGTCTGGCCGCGCTGGATACGGCCGTCGCGCACCGCCACGTCGAACGCCAGCGGCACCGAGGCGGCCGAGGTGTTGCCGTGGCCGGCGACGGTGGTGACCACGTTGTCCATGCTCATGCCGAGCTTTTTAGCGGTGGCGGAAATGATGCGGATGTTGGCCTGATGCGGCACCAGCCAGTCGATGTCGGACTTCTGCAAGCCGTTGGCTTGCAGCGTCTCGTCGACGATGCGGTCAAGGGTGTTGACCGCCATCTTGAACACGGCGTTGCCTTCCATGCGCATCAGCGCGGGCTCGTGCAGGCCAGTCGAAGGGCCGGTCGTGGTGCGCAGCAATTCCTTATGGCGGCCGTCGGCATGGATATGGGTCGCAATGATGCCAGGTTCATTCGAGGCGCCCAGCACCACTGCGCCGGCACCGTCGCCCCACAGGATGCAGTTGCCGCGATCGTTCCAGTCGGTAATGCGTGACAGCGTCTCGGCACCGATCACCAGCACGTGTTTGGCTGCGCCGGTCTTGATGAACTGGTCGGCGACACTCATGGCGTACACGAAACCGCTGCACACCGCCTGCAGGTCGAACGCCGGCTTGCCGTTGGTCATCCCCAGCTTGGACTGCACGATGCAGGCAGTGCTGGGAAACACCAGGTCGGGGGTGGTGGTGGCAACCAGCAGCAGGTCGATGTCGTCGATCGCCAGACCCGCCGCATCGAGCGCAGCGCGCGCAGCCTGGGTGGCAAGATCGCTGGTGAATTCGCCTTCGGCGGCGATATGGCGTTCGCGGATACCGGTGCGTTCGACGATCCACTGATCGTTCGTCTCGACCAGTTTCTCAAGATCGGCATTGGTGAGAATGCGGGCCGGCAGGTAGCTGCCGGTGCCGAGGATGCGGGAATAGGTCAAGCGGCCACCCGTTGAATAAGTTGGATCTGGTCGGTGATGCGCTTCAGCACGTTGTTGCGGACTTCGTCCGTGGCCGTTTCGATCGCGTGCTCGAACGCATAGCGATCGGCCGAGCCGTGGCTTTTCACCACCACGCCGTTCAGACCCAACAGCGTGGCGCCGTTGTAGCGGCGCGGATCAAGCCGCCGCTTGAAGGCATTCAGCACAGGCAAGGCGATCAGACCGGCGATGCGCGTCAGGAGATTGCGCTTGAATTCGGCGCGCAGCGTGGTGGATATCATCTTGGCCAGGCCTTCGGACGCCTTCAGGGTGACGTTGCCGACAAACCCATCGCACACCACCACGTCGGTAGTGCCAAGGAAAATATCGTTGCCTTCGACATTGCCGTAGAAATTCAGATGGCTGTCGCGCAGCAGTTCGGCGGTCTGCTTCACTATTTCGTTGCCCTTGATGTCTTCCTCGCCGATGTTCAGCAATCCCACGCTGGGGCTCGGCTTGTGTTCGACCGCCGACACCAGCATCGCGCCCATGATGCCGAACTGCAGCAGATGCTCGGCGGTGCAGTCGACGTTGGCGCCCATGTCGAGCACCAGCGCATGGCCTTTGACCGTCGGCATCACCGCGGCAATCGCGGGGCGGTCGATGCCAGGCAGGGTTTTCAGGACGAAACGCGCGGTCGCCATCAGGGCGCCGGTGTTGCCGGCCGACACGCAGGCGTCGGCCTCGCCGGACTTGACGAGATCGATGGCCACCCGCATCGAGGAATCCTTTTTGCCGCGCAGAGCCAGCGCGGGCGCCTCGTCCATCGCCACCACCTGGCTAGCGTGGCGAACGATGAGACGCGGACCCGGCTTGGTACGACGCGCCTTGAGCTCGGCTTCGACGATATCCTGCGGCCCGACCAGAATGACATTCAGGTCGGGATGACGCGCAAGACAACGGATCGCCGCCGGAACCGTGACATGGGGGCCGTGGTCGCCCCCCATGACATCAATGGCGACTGTGATGTATCTCATGCAGCCGGAATAGTGGGCTGGACGGAACGCGCCGCAAACTGCGCCGCGTCAGGAAAATTATTCGCCTTTGGCCTTGACGACTTTGCGGCCACGATAAAAGCCGTTGGGGCTGATATGGTGACGCAGATGCGCTTCACCCGTGGTCGGCTCGACGGACAGCGGCGGGTTGGTCAGGAAGTCGTGCGAGCGGTGCATGCCACGCTTGGACGGGGATTTCTTGT